>JAFYZH010000098.1 GCA_017548765.1 Lachnospiraceae bacterium
ACCTGCTCGCCTACGATCGAACCGTAAACTTTCAGCTTCTCCGCAGCCTCTTTCGTCTTCTTAGAAGCACGATCAGCGTATGCGGAATTCTTGATCTCAGATGCTTTGGATTTCACCTTTCCGGCAAATGCGGTTGCGGAACCGCCGATGGTCTTCGCGAACTTCGAGAATTCCTTACCGAAATCGAAGCTCTTGGTATCCTTCGCGCCCTCTTCGGTGTTGCCTCTCTTCGGCTTTCTCTTCGGAGGCTTGATCTCCGGATAGAGTTCCTTCAGGCATGCGGTGGAATACCAATATTCCTTACCCGAAGGCCAGCCGTCGGAGAAAACGATGTTCGCGCGATACGGACGGTACTCCTCGTAGAGGTCGGGATCATTCTCCCAGCCGTCGTATGCGGAAAGCTCTTCTGCCTTCATAACTGCCATGGGTGCCTTACCTGCGGTAAAGCGAAGCTCCGTGCTTACGGAAGCGCCTTCCGGCGTAGTGAAGGTGATCGCGTACAGTTCCCAGCCGGCAACCTTCAAAGTCGGGGCGATGAACGTACGGTTCAGCTTGTAAGAATTGATCTTGTTGATATCGCCGTCGAAGATCACTTCGAGGCGGCAGGTCTCGTCATTTTCCTCGTTCTCGCCGCCGTTAAGCCAGAAAACGAAGGTGTAGTCGGTAGCGCCCTCAAGAGCGACCGGCTCGGAAACAATGCGGGAAACCTCAGAGTCCCAGGCACCAACCTGGAAGATCTCGGTCATCTTACCGTTAAAATCCTGAATGAAGGAGCGCTCGCCGACAGACTTCGCTGCGGTGTCCAGGCTCCACTTTTTAGCATCAAAATAGATATAATTCATATTATAGTCCTCCATGTAATGAAATACATAGCCGGACGTGTCTTCTTCGGCAAACATCATAATCGTAGCATCGTCCGTATAACACGCCCGACCTTTTTTAACCAGACCCCACGCTCTTTTTTCGTAGGTCGTTCCAATCTGTCTGCCCATTTCGTCTGTTACAATAATGTTTTTTTCCATGGGTGTCCTCCCCTCTCGTAACAAATGCCATGGACGCTGCCGCCGATGTGCGGCCCGCCCCGAAACCACTGCCGTTTTTTGTTATGGGTGCCATCCCCTTTCGGTTTCGCCTTTAAACTGATTATGTCACAAAACCTGTGTCAAGTCAATGAACCTTTTCTTAAGGATTCCTTAAATGTGACAGTGGGGACGGTTCTTTCTGTCACCTGTCACTTTTTTTGTCGGTTCCTCGGCCAAGAATGAAATGATCTCGAAGTATATGGTTTCAACCGGACAGTTCACTACGCCGTGAAAAACGAAACCACGGTTCGAATGCAAACCTGAGGGGGCCCGCTTCGACTTCGGCCGTTTTCTTTATGAAAACGACCTCAGCTCGCGCGAAAAGTGATCTCGGAGATCACTTTTCTCCCCTCGTTTGTATTCTCACCCGTGGTGTTTTTCATCAGCTCGATCACATGCCGGTCGAAACCATATACTTCGAGAGCCCTACTCCTTGGCCCGCCAAGGATGTCGGAATGTGACAGATGGAACCGTCCCCGCTGTCACCTTGTCACGCTCGCAGGCGTAGATGTGTGGAATCCTTGGCGAATGCGCGCCTGGAGTAGCAAGTTGTTTATTTCTTCTTGCCTTTCTTTCGATCTTCCGATTTTTTCACGCATGTGCGCATTGCTTCGTTGGCTTCTTCGTCCCAAACGGTCCGTTCGGGTCCGAGTGTTCCGTACATTGTATTTTCAAAGGAATAGGTCATCTTCTCTTCCCGGATCAGGCGTTCATTGTCCACATCGTCGCCGAATGTGCCGAGCCGATCGAATACCGCGCGGGTTATCTCGTAGTTGTACTGTTCACGCCCCTCGCGGCTCGTGTAGATGATCTCCGCAAAATACCGGTTCGTATCGGAGTCATAGTACGCCGTCCAGTTGTTTCCTTTTTTCTTAGTCATCGATCGGTTCCTCCTGTGTGCCGTTTCCCGGCCTCTTCATTCTCTTATCTCTCATTTGATCCGAAACAAACCACTACTTATAATATACCACAAAATGGGAGTTAAGTATATGAGAATACGATCTATAGAAACCAAAAGCCCTGTCGTATCTTCCGGGTACGACAGGACTCATGGTGTAGAGAAAATGTTTGGTTTAGTATCATTAGGAAAATGCACAAGCTATATGCATCTTGAGTGACCTTTAAGAAAAACATCTTAAACGTTTTCGTTCTCGATGTGCTTTGAGTATAGCACACATTTGGGGAGGTTGCAAGTACTTTTTTACGAAAATCCACGAAACTTTTTTCTTTTTTCAGATCTCTTTTACCGAGGAACCCTCGATCAGTTTTCCGCGGACCACGATACGTTCTACCATAGCGGTCTTCGGCTGCTCGATCGCGGTGATCAGACGGCGTGCCGCCTCCTCGCCGAGCTTCTGTGTGTTCTGCTGCCAGGTCGTAAGTTTCGGTGTAAGGACTTCCGCCATAGCGGTTCCGTCGTAACCGATGATGGAGATATCCTCAGGGATGGACAGGCCGGCCTCATGGATCGCCGTGATACCGCCGAGTGCAGCGAAATCATCCGGGTACAGGATGCAAGTCGGGCGCTCCGAAAGCTCGAGGAGCTTCTTCGTAGCCTCATAGCTGCCGTTCGTATCCAGGTAATCCGCCTCACGAACATAGGCATCCGGCACCTCGATGCCGTAAGAATATAATGTTTTATAGAAGGTCGCCAGGCGCTCCTGGGTTACGGAAGAAGCATAGCCGTGAATGTAAGCGATCTTCCTGTGGCCCATGGAAATGGCGTATTTTGTAAGCTCACAGATACCGTCCGCATTATCCGAAAGGATCGTGGTACAACTATTGAATACGTGGTCAATGGTAACGACGGGAAGGGTCGAATTTATCAGGCGCAGGATCTCAGGATCTTCGTAGTTTACACACACGATCGCCACGCCGTCAACGCCGCGGGAAACGCAGTGCTCATAATAAGGATCCTTCAGCTGGCGGCTGATAAACATGATGTCATATCCCGCTGCCTCGGCAACATTTCGCAGGCTCTCAAGCACATGATTGAAATAATGATGCTTCAGACCGGTATGCGCCTCGTCGACAAAGATCACGCCGATCGTGTTGCTCTTACGCATCTTCAGCATACGCGCTGCAGAATTCGGCATGTAGCCCATGTCGCTCGCCATTTTGATCACGCGCTCTTTCGTCTCTTCGCTGATGTCGGAGTGATTATTCAGCGCCTTGCTGACCGTCGCTACGGACACCCCGCACTCTTTCGCAATATCCTTTAACGAAACCAAACTCATCGTTCTGCCCCTTCCTTATATGTATGGAACCGATCCGGGCCCATTCCCGGACCGAGAGTTACTTAAAACCTTTCGTAATTTCGCCCTGGAGCGAAATTTTTTTCGGAACAAGGTTATAATAATATAATCTTGCACAGATTTCAAGGGGTTTTTTAGTTTTTTTCTACGAATCCACTAATTTCCCCAAGATTCTACATTGATTTCCTTACGAAAATACATTATACTGAAGAGGAATGAAGGCATTTTAAGCCATTTGGAGATAAATTTTCGAAATTCTGTGAAAATCCGAAAATTTTACGAAACCCCATCGTAACCCCTGTCCGGATGTCCGGTCTGTCTTTATTCGGTCTAATTATATGCGCTTATTGGGCGCGGAAATGAGGTAAGTATGAAATTTGGTTACTTTGATGATGCGCGGAAAGAATACGTCATCACCTCTCCGAAGACTCCGCTTCCGTGGATCAACTATCTCGGATGTGAAAGTTTCTTCCGTCTGATCTCAAATACCGGCGGCGGCTATGCTTTCTATAAGGATGCGAAGCTTCTTCGTCTGACCCGCTACCGTTATAACAATGTTCCCTCGGATGACGGCGGACATTACTACTACATTAAGGATGGCGATACCGTTTGGAACCCCGGCTGGCAGCCGACCCAGACAGCGCTGGACTCTTATGAATGCCACCACGGTCTCGGCTATTCCATCTTCAAGTCTTCCAAGAACGGCGTGGCTGCAGAAGTTACCACCTTCGTTCCGATCGGAAAGAACTGTGAAGTTACTTCTGTTACATTGACCAACAACACCGCAGCTTCCAAAGAGCTGCAGCTGTTCTCTTACGTAGAGTTCTGCCTCTGGAACGCCATGGACGACATGACGAACTTCCAGCGTAACTTCTCCACCGGTGAGGTCGAGGTAAAGGGCAGCGCCATCTACCACAAGACCGAGTACCGCGAGCGTCGTAACCACTATGCTCTCTTCGCGGTCAATGCTCCCGTAGCCGGTTTCGATACCGACCGCGACAGCTTCCTCGGCGCTTACAACGGCTACCGCAATCCGGAAGTCGTATTCTCCGGCACTTCCAAGAATTCCATGGCGAGTGGTTGGGCACCCATCGGTTCCCACAACCTCAAGGTCGACCTCGCTGCCGGCGAGTCGAAGAACTTCATCTTCATCCTCGCTTACGTTGAAAACCCTCGCGACGACAAATGGGAGAGCCGCGGCGTGATCAATAAGAAGCCTGCCGAAGCCCTGATGCAGGAATTTGCCACAAAGGCTCAGTTCGATGCTTCATTGGCCGAGCTGTCCGCATACTGGAACAACCTGCTCTCCACCTTCACGGTAAAGACCGGCGACGAGAAACTCGATCGTATGGTCAATATCTGGCACCAGTACCAGTGCATGGTTACCTTCAACATGTCCCGTTCCGCTTCTTATTATGAATCCGGTATCGGCCGTGGTATGGGCTTCCGTGACAGCTGCCAGGATCTCTTCGGTTTCGTTCACCTGATCCCGGACCGTGCGCGCCAGAGAATCATCGATATCGCTTCCACCCAGTTCGAGGACGGCAGCGCGTACCATCAGTACCAGCCGCTCACGAAGAAGGGTAACTCCGATATCGGTTCCGGTTTCAACGATGACCCGCTGTGGCTCATCGCAGGTACGGCCGCTTACATCAAGGAGTCTCACGACTTCTCGATCCTGGATGAGATCGTTCCTTTTGACAACGACGAAAGCAAGGCACAGACGCTGATGGAGCATCTGCGTCGTTCCTTCAACTATACACGCACGCATCTCGGCCCGCATAAGTTGCCTCTCATCGGCCGCGCGGACTGGAATGACTGTCTGAACCTGAACTGCTTCTCCGAGGAGCCCGGTGAGTCCTTCCAGACTTTCGGTCCGAGCGAAGGCCCCGTTGCAGAGTCCGTATTCATCGCCGGCATGTTCGTTAAGTACGGCCGCGAGTACGCTGTTCTCTGCCGCAAGAAGGGCCTTTGCGACGAGGCAGATGCTGCTGAAGCAGCGGTCAATGACATGATCGCAGCCATCTATAAGGATGGTTGGGACGGCGAATGGTTCCTTCGTGCGTACGACGCGTTCGGCGAGAAGGTCGGCTCTCACGAGTGTGAGGACGGTCAGATCTTCATCGAGCCGCAGGGCTTCTGTGTTCTCGCAGGCGTAGGTCTTGAGAACGGTTACGCTCAGAAGGCTATGGACAGCGTTGAAGCTAAGCTTGAGACGAAGTACGGTGTAATGATCCTGCAGCCCGCTTATAGAGACTACCACCTCAACCTCGGTGAAGTTTCCTCTTACCCGCCGGGTTACAAGGAAAATGCAGGTATCTTCTGCCACAACAACCCTTGGGTTTCCATCGCTGAGACCTGCCTGGGCCACGGCAACCGTGCATTCTCCCTGTATAAGAAGATCTGCCCCGCTTATGTCGAGGAGATCAGCGAGATCCACCGCACTGAACCGTACGTTTACTCCCAGATGGTTGCCGGCCGTGACGCGAAGAACCACGGCGAGGCGAAGAACAGCTGGCTGACCGGTACGGCTGCATGGACTTTCGTCAATGCTTCCCAGCACATCATCGGTGTTCGTCCGGATTACGACGGTCTTGTGATCGATCCTTGTATCCCCGACACCATCACCGATCTTACGATCACCCGTAAGTTCTCCGGCGCAGTTTACAACATTCATGTAAACAACGCTGCAAAGAGCCAGTACGGAGTAAAAAAGATGATCGTAAACGGAAAAGAAGTTTCCGGTTGCACCGTTCCTTTTGAAGAGGGTGTTACCGAATACAACGTAGAGATCACCATGTGACCTCACGCATAGTCATAGCGAGCCTGCCGCATCTACATGCGGCAGGCTTTTTTTGTGTCAGGACTCAAATGCTCCGCGGCAGTTTACGTTATATATATATCTGCACCCGCGTCGGTTAGTTCACTGCGCTGTGATCATCTAGTCGCTCGAACCGGACCCGGATTTCAGAGGGCCCTGCTCGACTTCGGCCGTTTTCTTGACAGCGCCAGGCTCCCGCCTGACGCGAAAACGACCTCAGCGAGCGCGAAAATCGGTCTCGGAGACCCGATTTTCTCCTCTGATCCGGGTCCTCTCTCGCGAAGATGATCTACAGCTCGATCAATGCCCGCCGACGGGTGCAGATATAATGCGAACTGTGCCGCGGAGCATTCCGACACTGGTTGATAAAGCCCGCTGCATGTAGATGTGACAGGTCGGTGATGGAACCGCGATGAGGTCACAGGGAGTTCCACGTTGTATTCGGTTGAGGGAGCGCGGAAGGAACGGTGCGGGATGGGGGGAGAAAAAAAGATTGATTTCGGAGGAGAATAGGGTCTTTACATTCGTTTTGAATGGTGGTACAATAAAACCGAACATATGTTCGGTTTTATTGTTTGAGGAGGCCGTTGTGTATTATTTTATTTGTCGTCCGACGATCAGTGGAGTGCTGACGGGGATCTATGATGCTTGGGATTTTGCCTTGCGGATTCGTGATCCGGTGGGTTCTAAGGTCACGTATTCGGGTGCGACGACGTCAGAGACCGGGCATGATCTGCTGCGCCTGGTCGTCGACGGGGGCTTCCGTTTCTGCGACTATTCCAAGTTCATCGACGTACTTCCAAACGAGGGGAAAGCCGAACTGGTGTCCCAGACGATCGCCCGGAAGCTCGGCGATGATGTGCACGACCTCTGCCTGACGGCCATGCTCAGCAGCGCGAAGGACCGGGTGGATACCCTGTATCGCTTCCTGCTCTACGCCTTCGGCGTGGGGAGCACGGCCATCGAGCATACCGAACGCCCGTATGTGCGGCACCTGCGCACCTACTATCAGAATGTACAGCGTGAAGGCTCTCTCCTCTACGGTTTTCCGGGGTTCACGCGGCACACAGGCCCGCTCGGCGAGATCTACGTTTCACGCATTCGCCCGAAAAATAACGTGCTAGACCTCATTGCCCGCCACTTCGTGAACCAGCGCCCGCAGGATACCTTTCTGATCTATGATGAGCGGCGCTGCACCTATGTGCTTCACATTCCGGAACTGCCGTTGCAACGCGGCTATCAAGCCCTCTTCCCGCCAGCCTTCGCGCCGCGCAGATCCCGTCCGACCGGACAGCCCGAGCCCGCAAGTTTGACACCGCCTCCCGACCCGATGGAGGCGATCTGGGCGCTCGTAGATCGGTCAATGCATGGTGCGGAACATGAAGCGGGAAATATTGCTATCCATTTATTGCGCGGTGCGTGATCATTCTCGCCATTCCTCTGTAGAGGTCTTTACGAAATTATTTTCGTAAAAATCAAGCAAAATCAAGGGTTTTTGACCGTTCCTCCAACTGTAAACAGAGAATTTTACAGTTTTTTAATAATCTGTTCTATTGATTCATGTGTAGTATACTGCTATACTAAAATTGCAAACAATTGGATCCAAGAGTATCCGACGATCAATAATAACAGTGAACCATATGGAGGAAGAGTATGACACCTGAAATGATCCGGAAATCAGCGACCCCTGACAAATTTACCAACTCTCTGCGTTACATATCTACCCCCAGCAATAACGCCAGAGAAACGTTTTTCTATGCGCAGGAGGTCGGCTACCTGCATAGCCTGAAAGCACACCGCTCCAGCCGGAAAGGTCTGGACTCCTATCTCTTTTTGTATGTGTGGAGCGGCTCCGGAAAAGTAATGACCGGTGATGTGATCCACAACCTGAAAGAAGGAGATTGCATCCTGATCGATTGTGCACAAGGCTATTACCACGAGAGTAATGAATATACCCCTTGGGAACTCTTGTGGGTGCACTTCAACGGCAAAAACGCAAAAGCTTTTTATGACGCGGTGAAAGAAAACGAGTCCTTGGCCCTGTCCCCCTCAGATCCCACCCGTTTTCGCGAGATCATGTTCGAGCTCATCCGTTTACAGGAAGAGAAGCCGCCGTGCTACGAAGCACACACATCCCTGGAATTGACCACGCTCCTGACCTATATGATGGACGAAAAGATCGACCTCGATCTTCTGCAAACAGAGGACGATGGCGACACCATGAGCGTAAAGCTGCGTGATATACGCAAGTATCTGGACGAGCATTATCGCGAGCAAGTCTCCCTGGATAAACTCTCCAAACTCTACGGCGTCAGCAAGTTCTATCTGTGCCGTGAATTCAAGGACCGCTATACCTACAGCATCCTGAACTACATCACGACCATGCGCCTGAACTATGCGAAGGAACTGCTCCGTTTCACCAGCCATTCCATCCAGGAGATCGCCGTATTGTGCGGCATCATGGACGCGAATTATTTCAACAAAGTATTTAAGAAGACCGAAGGGGTCACTCCGACCGACTACCGGATCGAGTGGTTTGAGAACAACCGGTCGGCCGACATCTTACGCCGCAGCGGTGTTCGTAAATAAGACTGGGATCCTATCGGCCCGGAAAGATGTCCCTGCAACTGCAGGGACATTTTAATACTACGGTGTACCTACGCCTCCCGGCTTAGGTGCGCAGCGTAACAAGCAGGAGTGATCATGGAAAATACAACAAAAAAGGCCCGGATGCAGGAGCATACCCTGTGGTATCAAGCACCCGCAACAAACTTTAACGAAGCCCTCCCTTTGGGCAATGGCCGCCTCGGCGCCATGTTCTATGGCGACCCGGAGTGTGAACGGATCCACATCAATGAGGATTCCGTCTGGTCCGGCGGACCGCGCGACCGCAACAACCCCACCGCGAAGAAAATGCTGCCCGTACTGCGCCGCCTGCTTCAGGAGGAAAACATCCCCGAAGCGGAGCGCTTGGTCTTCGACAGCATGGCCGGCATCCCCGAGGGCTGCCGCCACTACATGCCTGTGGGCGATCTGCGCCTGTCGCTGAGCAGTAAGACAGCGAACGGCGACGCCATCGAATACACAGAGCGCACGCTCGATCTGGAGCGCGCGGTCGGCACGACCTCCTATCGGAAGGGCGGCGTCGGCTTCACGCAGACACTCTTCTGCTCTGCCCCGGCAGACGTTCTGGCCATACACTGTGAGGCGACGCAGGGCGAGCCGATCGACGGCGTGATCTTCATGGAAGACGGCGACCGTCGCGACTACATCGATGACAACCGTCCCTACGCGGGCGATATAAAAAACAACGAAGCAACGATCCTCTATACCGGCGGAAGCGGCGGTCGCGACGGCATCTCTTTTTGCTGCATGGCACGCGCCAAAGCAGACGGCGGAAGTGTTTCCATGCTTGGAAATAAGATCCTCGTGGACAATGCACGTTCCTTCACCGTTTATCTGACCGTAAAAACCGATTATTACCACACAGAGCCCCTTCAGAGCCTCTGTAACGAGGTTTTGACCCGCGCATGTGAAATAGACTATTCCACGCTGTTAAAGGCTCATACGGACGATTTCAGCGCATTGTACGATCGCGTCGCATTGACCGCGTCAAATAGTGAAAGCGAAACGGCGGCTCCGGAAGGAAATATACCCGAAGCGCTTTGCACTGATGTGCGTCTGGCGCGCGCAAAGGAGGAGGCCGGCTACCTAAAGCAGGACCCGTCGCTCCCCGTCCTCTACTTTAACTTCGGACGCTACCTCACCATCAGCGGCAGCCGTCCCGGCACCCTCCCGCTGAACCTGCAGGGCATCTGGTGTAAGGACTCCTGGCCGGCCTGGGGCAGCAAGTACACCATCAACATCAACGCGCAGATGAACTACTGGCCCACGGAGATCGTGAACCTGCCCGAGTTTCATTTGCCGCTCATCGATCTGATCGAGCGCATGCGTGAGCGCGGCCGTGTGACCGCGTCGGAGATGTACGGGTGTCGCGGCTTTTGCGCGCATCACAACACCGACCTCTGGGGCGACACCGCGCCGCAGGATCGCTGGATGCCGTCGACCGTGTGGCCCATGGGCGCGGCGTGGCTGTGCCTGCACATCTACGAGCACTATGCATTTACCGGCGACAAAGCCTTCCTGGCGCAACATTACGACGCCATGAAGGAGGCCGCCCTCTTTATCACCGACTATCTTTTTGAGGATGCGGCCGGCCGCCTCGTTACGGGGCCCAGCGTATCCCCGGAAAATACCTACCGCACCGCGTCGGGCACGCAGGGTTGCCTGTGCATCGGCCCGTCCATGGACAGCCAGATCATCCTGAGCCTCTTTGACGCGATCGAGCAGGCTGCACAGGCGCTCGGCGTCAACGATCCCGAGGATGTTAAGTTCCGCAAGCAGCTGAGCGAGATGTCGGAGCGGATCCCCCGCCCTGCGATCGCGCCGGACGGACGCATCCCCGAGTGGGCAGATCCGACCTATCAGGAGACCGAGCCCGGCCATCGTCACATCTCCCACCTGTTCGCCCTGCACCCCGGCAGCATGATCACCGGCGATCCGGAGGATCCTCTCACCGCGGCAGCGCAGAAGGTGCTCGATGTGCGCCTGCAAAACGGCGGCGGTCACACCGGCTGGAGCCGCGCATGGATCATCAACTTCCAGGCTCGGCTGCGCAATGCACAGGCGGTCGAGGAGAACCTCGGCGCCCTGCTCGGTCACTCCACCACGCCCAATCTTCTGGACTCGCACCCGCCGTTCCAGATCGACGGAAACTTCGGCGGTTGCGCCGGCATCGCGGAGTCGCTCATCCAGAGTCACCTGGGCTACATCCGCCTGCTGCCCGCGCTCATCCCCGCCTGGGAAAACGGTAACGTATCCGGCCTCATGGCCCGCGGAGCCTTCGAGCTCTCCTTCACTTGGGAACATCACGCGGTGACTTCGATCAGCGTCACTTCCCACGCGGGCAATGTATGCACTCTCGAGCTGTCTGCGCCTCACGACGGCATCACCGTTACAAGTAGCGACGAACCGGTCGCATTTACGCAGCTCAGCCCATCCCGCATCGCATTTGCCACGAACAAAGGATCCACATACAAGATCCGGTTTTAAGTGAAATATACAAACCAAAAATGCCCGCCCTGCCGCATGGCAGGACGGGCGTTTTCTTATATTCAACTTATTCTTTACTCTCTTCCGGATCTTTTTCAGTGAGTGCTTCATCGAGTGCATCGGTCAGAGCCTCGGTCGAAGTCTCTTCCGTCGCATCCGTCTCACCGTCGGGCTTCTCCGCATCGACCGCGTACGCTCCGACATCGAGAGCATCATCAAGTGCATCCTCGATGTTCTTCTCATCCGGGATCATATCGACCAGGCCGGACGAATAATACTCCGAAGTCTTTACCGGCAAATGCTTCTTCTTCAACTGGCGAGCTGCCCAGTTCGTAACGATGTGGTAAACGACAGCGAACATCGGAACACCGAACAGAAGTCCGAGGAAACCGAAGATCTTGCCGAAGAAGATGATAGAAAACAGAACCCAGAAACCATTGAGTCCCGTGGTGTTGCCGATGATCTTCGGGCTGATGATATTGCCCTCGACCTGCTGCAGGATCAGGATCATAATGGTGAACTTCAGAGCTGCAAGCGGATCGACCAACAGGATCAGGATGATACTGGGAATGGCGCCGATGTACGGTCCGAAGAACGGGATCACGTTCGTCATCGCAACGATAACGGCAACCAAAAGCGGATATGGCAGGGACAAGATGTTCATCAACATGAACACTACGCAGCCCAGAACGAACGAATCCGCCAGGGCGCCGCGGATGTAACGGCCGAAGACCGCATGCGCATACGCACATTCCGAAAGAACGGCATCCGCCGTCTTCTTTCCGCCGATCGCATAAAGCATCTTCCGGCTCTGCGCCAGGAAGGTCTGCTTGCTGTTCAGGATATAGATGGTAACGATAAACGAAATAAAGGTGTTGACGATGGTCGTGACTACGGTGGATACGCCGCTCACGATGCTGCTCAGGATCGGGCCTGCCGACGCCTTCAGCCAGTCCATCATGGCTCCGCCCTTGATCCACTCCTTCACCTCAGCTACGATCTTCTCGTAGTACGGCATGATGAATTCTTCCGCCTGCGGGTAGTTATGCAGCCAGCCCTTCAAGCGTTCGCCGAGCGTAGCGGAGTTGCTGTCAAAACCATTGACGATGTTTTTGATGCTCCGGTAAGCTTCCGGGATGATCACGGCAAATATCGAAACGATGACGAGCAGGACCACGAGCAACGCCAGGATACTGCTGACGCATCGGCATTTATGCTCCGCCGACTCCTGGTCTTTCGCCCAATGGAACTTTACGAAAACTTTCGAAAGATGGCGGTTCAGGAAGCAGAAGAACGGGTTCACCAGATAGGCGATCAGAACACCTGCGATAAACGGGGTCAGCATGCTGAAGAAGCCGCCGATGACGCCCATCACGTGGTCCCAGCGTAAGCAGAAAAAGTATAACAGGATCGCGGCCGCCAAAACGCAAAACGCCGTAACTCCTACCGAAACGTACTTTTTGATCTCCTGCTTTTTCATAGCATTGCCCTCCGAAAAACCAAAATACCCTTCCCTTCATACGTGTACGCACGCTTTCGGGAAGGGTACTTTTAATATACTTAAATAATCTTACTTATACTGGATCGTAGACATATCGATCACATACAAAGGATAGAACAGGAAGCCCTCGATGCCCTTCTTAACGGCTACGAGCTTCGCAGGATCCTGAATGTATACGCTCGCCGCGTCTGCGGTCAGCATCTGCTGCAGCTTGTGATAGAGTTCTATCTTCTCCTCCTGGGACGTGCTCGCGATCGCCTTAGCGTAGATCGTGTCATACTCAGGATTCTTATAGTTGATAAAGTTGTTGGAAGCATCCGAACGGAAACGCTTCATAACATCGCCGGGCGCGAGCTTCGCGTCAACGCCGACTACGGTCGACTGATACTCTCTTCCGTTGTAAACATCGGAAAGCCAGGTGCTCCAGTCTACCTTTTTGATCTTCGCATTCACGCCGATCTTCTTAAACTGATCTGCCAGTACCTCTGCGGTGTCGCAGTGTGCCTCGTAGTTGCCGGGAACGGTGATCTCGAGATCGAAACCGTTCGGATAGCCGGCATCAGCCAGAAGCTGCTTCGCCTTCTCGACGTCATAGCTGTAGACATCCTTCGTTGTCTCATCATAATACAGGGACAATGCGGGAATGAAGTGGGTACCGATCTCGTTTCCGTAGCCGCCGAATACCGAGTCGATGATGCCTTTCGGGTCCATCGCCATATTCAGCGCGCGACGTACGTCCGCGTTGTTAAGCGGCTCTCTGTCGTTATTCAGGAACAGTGCCTGAACCAGGTTGGTGGGGCCTACTTCGATGTTGAAATCCTTCGTAAGTTCCTTCGCCTGCTGATGTGTCAGATAAGGGTAAATGTCGATCGTGCCCGCCTTCAGCGCCATAACAACGGAATCTGCATTGGTTATGATACGGAAGGTAACGTCCTTGATGTGAGGTTTCTCACCCCAGTAATCATCAAAACGTGTCATTACGAACGAATCCTGCGGTGTGAAGGATACATATTTATACGGGCCTGTGCCGACCGGGCTGGACGCCTGACGGTCATATCCCTTCGGGATGATCGCAACGGTCATGAACGCGATGAACTCGGTGTTCGGGGAAGACAGGGTCAGTTTGATCGTCTTCTCATCCACGATCTCAACGCTGTCCACGGTCTTGAAATCGCTGACCATGGGTGCTTCCTGGCCTTCTAGCTTACCAGCCGCGCGGTCGAGGGAATACTTTACATCCTCTGCCGTAACGGTCTGGCCGTTGTGGAACTTCACACCCTGACGCAAAACGAAGGTGTACTCGGTTCCGGCATCATTGACCGTGTAGCTCTCTGCTACCGCGCCCTTCATCTCGCCCGTCGAGGTGGGCTTAACGAGGCCTTCAAAAACATTAAACAATACTTCTCTGGTTCCTGCCGCTTCTACTTTGTGAGGGTCAAGACTGTCAAGGTCCTGCTGTATTCCAACGACTACAGCATCTGTAGAAGAGGCCTTCTTACCGCAACCGGCAAATGCAAACAAAGCCGCTACGACAAGAAGCATGCATGACAAAAGACTTCTCTTTCTCATGTTTCCTCCTTCTCGGTGCATGGCACCGAATAAAAATGTAAGCGTAACGGAAATCCGAAATCGCTCCAAACTAGATTATAACAGTGAATGCAGGTGCGGTCAAGTAGTACCGCCCTGCATTCATCTTACGATTTTATTACGACAGCGCTTCTTCGCGACTCACTTCTTCGTACTGCAGCATCGCATAGTGCAGATACGTTCCTTCATTGATCGTCTCGGGAAGCAGCGCCCGCGCGACCAGTTTCGTCTCGCTACCCGGTTCGTCCGGGATCTTACGCAGGTGGGCGTAATCGCCGTCAATGCTTTCTACGATATAATAACAATCCAGCATATCATTTCTCCTCGTCGAAAAAGTAACCGAAGTTGAACCGTACTTCCTTCCGCTCGATGTCGCGGTTGGTGTAACAGCAGGTGTCGTATCCGATGAGTTTGTAACCCTGCGCGCGGTAGAACGCGATCGCTACCGTGTTGCAGGACTGCGTCTCCAGCATTATGACGCGGCGTCCCTGCTCTCTGGCCTTCTGTTTCGCCAGATCCATGAGCCTCTTTCCGACGTGCTGTCTGCGAAGTTCCTGCGACACCCACATGTTCGTCACGATCATGCGGTTACTCCACGACTCAGAGCAGATCTCGATGCAGGCCAGCAGCTTCTTTTCACCATTGACCTCCTGAACCACGCCGTAAGCCTCGGCGCCCATCGACACCCAGTGATCCTCGTAGAGCCCGTCGGGAAAACCATATTCTTCCTCGGTGTGCGTTACGGGCGTCTCGAACTTTTTCTTCCGCATCACGGTCGTGAAGCAGTCGTCCTCTTCGGTCGCCTCCACTTCATAGTACCACTCGGTCGTATAGTCGATGATCGGCAGCCTCGTGTCCTTCCACTCTTCCTTCGGAAGATATTCGATGCGGATGTCATTGTACACATCGGAATGTGCGCTGGCAGGCTGTACGGCCTCGACCTTCTTCGATAGAAACAGAAGCAGATCGTCGTCGTTCACACAGGGAGCGTACTCATCGAGTTGCTTTCCCTGGTACCACACGCCGGTGCCGTCCGGGACGTAGCCGCGCTTCGCGTAAATGCGCTGCGCCGGGCCATAACCCGAATGCACGCCGACCGCCAGGTACACGTGGTCCGCATATTTCGCCGCCTCGGCTTCCGCAACATCCAGAAGTTTGTTACCGATGCCGACGTTGTGGGTGTTGAAGAACACACAGAGATCCACGATCTCCGGCCAGCCTTTTGCGGCAAAGGGTCCCTCCGTCGGATGGATGACCAGGGTGCAGATCCCGGCGACCTGACCCCGATACTCGGGGATGAACACCATGCGCTCGCCCGCCTCCTGCTCCTTCAAATAGTTTTCATACGTCTCCCGCTGCGGATGCCATCCGTACGAAGCGTACGTATCAAACAGAACCTTACTGTCCGACTCGTTCATGCTTCGGATCTTTAAGGTCCCGTCATCATAATATGTTTTCATAGTTAACCCCTCTTTTGCATGTGACAACGGGGACGGTTCTATCTGTCACCTGTCACCAATAGAACCGTCCCCATTGACATTTTATTTTTCAAGTTGTGCCAGACGAAGCATTACCTGCTCCTTCATGGCAGTATAATTTGCAAGTTTGCCTTTCTCTTCATCGATCTTCGCCTGCGGCGCCTTACTCATGAAACGCTCGTTCGACAGCATGCCCTCAACACGGGCTACTTCCTTCTCGAGGCGCTCCTTCTCGGCGTTCAGTCTCGCCAGCTCCTTCTCGATATCCACAAGATCCGCGAACGGCATGTACAGAACCGCGTGCGGTACCACTGCGGAAACCGCATCGTCCGCGATGCCTGTGCGGTCGCTCTGAACGATGACCTGGCTCGCATAGCCCAGCGTTGCGAAGAATACGCTACTCTTCTCAAAAGTCGCGCGAACGCCCTCATTTTCCGAAACAACATAAACAGTAGCCTTCTTCGAAGGCGGAACGTTCATGGATGTACGCACGTTACGGATCTGGCGAACAGCTTCCTTAATGAGCTCGACTTCCTTTTCTTCCTCGGCAAATGCTCTCTCTGCGTGATATACCGGCCATTCGGATACCATGATCGAGTCTTCCTTATCCTGCAGGTTGCAGAAGATCTCCTCGGTAACGAACGGGATGAACGGGTGCAGCATCTTCAGCGCGTCGATCAGGACGGTCTTCAGTGTCCAGATCGCAGCCGCGTGGGTCGCGTCTTCCGCGTTCCACAGACGAGGCTTCACCATCTCGATGTACCAGTCGCAGAACTCCTCCCAAACGAAGTCATAAACCTTCTGAAGGGCGATACCCAGCTCGTATTTCTCGAGCATCTCGGTCACTTCTTTTACGAGCGTGTTGGATTTACTCAGGATCCAGCGGTCGGCTGCCGTCAGCTCGGAGAGCTCAACGTGATCGACATCGCCGCTCTTCTCGATATTCATCATGATGAAACGCGAAGCGTTCCATACTTTATTTGCGAAGTTGCGGGCTGCCTCGACGCGCTCCCAGTAGAAACGCATGTCGTTGCCGGGTGCATTGCCCATGATGAGCATCATACGCAGGGCGTCGGCGCCGTACTTGTCGATAACTTCGAGCGGATCGATACCGTTACCCAGGGACTTACTCATCTTGCGGCCCTGCGAGTCACGCACGAGGCCGTGGAACAGCACCGTGTGGAACGGGCGTCTGCCCATCTGCTCGTAGCTGGAGAACATCATACGGATGACCCAGAAGAAGATGATGTCGTAACCGGTAACGAGAACGTCGGTCGGGAAGAAGTAATCCAGTTCAGGCGTCTTCTCCGGCCAGCCGAGCGTCGCAAACGGCCACAGTGCTGACGAGAACCAGGTGTCCAGGGTATCCGGATCCTGCTCCATCGCTGTGCCACACTCCGGGCAGAACGTAACGGCGTCACGCGCTACGACCATCTTACCGCAGTTCGGGCAGGTATACGCCGGGATGCGGTGGCCCCACCAGAGCTGGCGGGAAATGCACCAGTCGCGGATATTGTCCGTCCAGTTGAAGAAGGTACGCTCCATGCGCTCGGGAACCAGCTTCACGTCGCCGCTCTTTACTGCCTCTGCAGCCGGCTTGATCAGCTCGTCCATCTTTACGTACCACTGCAGTTTGATCATCGGCTCGACCGTTGCCTTACAACGATCGTGCGTTCCAACGTTGTGTACGTGATCCTCAACACGTACCAGGAGCCCCAGACGGTCGAGTTCCTCGACGATCGCCTTGCGGGCCTCGTAACGGTCCATACCGCAGTAGCGGCCGCCGTTCTCATTGATCGTCGCGTCATCATTCAGGATATTGATTTCTTCGAGGTTGTGGCGCTTACCTACCTCGAAGTCGTTCGGGTCGTGCGCCGGCGTGATCTTAACGCAGCCGGTACCGAACTCCTTATCTACATAAGCATCCGCGATCACAGGGATCTCGCGGTTTACGATCGGCAGCAAAAGCATCTTGCCGATCAGGTCCTTATAACGATCATCGTCCGGATTTACGGCAACGGCGGTATCGCCAAGCATGGTCTCGGGACGGGTGGTCGCGATCTCAACGAAGCGGCCCTCCTCTCCGATGATCGGATAGTTGATGTGCCAGAAATGTCCGGCCTGCTCCTCGTAAACGACCTCAGCATCGGAGATGGAAGTCTTACATACCGGGCACCAGTTGCCGATACGGGACCCCTTATAGATCAGGCCCTTCTCGTACAGGTTGCAGAAAACCTCGGTAACGGCTTTATTATTGCCCTCGTCCATCGTGAAACGCTCGCGGTCCCAGTCGGCCGAAGAACCCATCTTTTTGAGCTGGTTGATGATGGTTCCGCCGTATTGCTTACGCCATTCCCAAACGCGCTCCAAAAACTTCTCGCGACCCAGGTCCTTCTTATCGATGCCCTCTTCCTTGAGTTTCTCGATGACTCTGACCTCCGTCGCGATCGCAGCGTGGTCCGTTCCCGGCTGCCACAGTGCCTCATAGCCCTGCATACGCTTGAAACGGATCAGTATATCCTGCATCGTATTATCCAGCGCGTGTCCCATGTGCAGCTGACCCGTGATGTTCGGCGGCGGCATCATGATGGTAAACGGCTTCTTATTCGCATTTACCTCCGCGTGAAAATACTTCTTCTGCATCCATTTTTCGTACAAACGTCCCTCGATCTCTTGGGGATCGTACGTCTTTTCCAACTCTTTCATTTTACTCACCTCTAAGCTGTCACAAAATGGCCTTTCTATACTCTTTTTTCTTTCGGCCAATGTATTCGTCCAGCAGGTCTTTTCTGCGGACCGCGTCTTTCGTGAAGATGGCTGCTGTCGAGCCGGTCGACGCGAACAGATATGCCTGCGTCTTCGCCTCTTCGAACTCCGCGCGCCACTGCTGCTCTTTCACCGCGTCCAGCGACTGCAGGATCTCCTGCGGCATCGGCACGCCGGAAAACAGAGAGAACCGGAAGATCTGCTTCAAGATCTCCTCATTCTGCTGCTCCTGCCATGCAGATTTGAACGCCTCCATCGCCTCAGTGTTCAGGCCCAGGCGGATGTAAGCCACCGCCATGTGCTGCCGCACCTTGAAGATGAAATCGGGCTGCAACGTCAGATCCTTCTTCGCATAGTCGAAGTAATGATACATATTCAGCGCGCCGAGCACGTAGCCGTGCTCCAGCAAAAAGTCAGCCTTCAAAAGCCGCCGCATCGCCGTTCCGTTCCGCTTGAACTCCTCATAGCGGATCTGGAATTCATGCAGCTCCGTCTCGTTGTAGAAACGGAACTCACGCAAGATAAAGAGCAACGTCAATTCCATCGACGGCTTATCCTCGATATACTTGCGGATATGCGCCACATGATCGCCGAGTTTGAGCTCATCCTCCAGGAACTCAAAAAGCTCCCTCGAGATGAAATCATCATCGACGACGACGAAGTTATGATAAATATAATAGCAGAGTTCCTCCGCCGTGTAAATATCTACGCCCAATTCCCGTGTCCGATACGGATGTTTCGCCATCGGGCTTAAGCTTAAGATATAGGATCCCATAACCTGTACCTCTCCTTATGTACTGACTACAGCGGTATCTCCCGCTCCACACATGCATCCGACGCCGGGAACATGGTACCGAAGCCCATATCCTCGATCTTCAGTTTCAGCAGGCTCTCCGACGGGCACGACAGCGACATCTTCACACGCGTCGCGCGCTTCGGCCGCACCGGGAAATTATCGAGGTCCACCTTCACCGTGCGGGACTGCATCTGGTCGATAGCCTGAATGGTCAGGTCGACCGAATCCATGTCGTCAATATAGAACTCCAGTTCGCTGCCGGCCTGATACCAACGCGTTCCCGCGCTGACCAGCATGACCGGACGCGACAGTCCGTTCACCTGCATGTTGATGCTGACGTTCGAAGCCAGTCTTCCGTCGCACACGCACATGTACGGGTACGCCGTCGACTCACGCTGCGTATCCATTGCCAGGTAGACGGCGCCCTTCGCAAACAGCGGTCCCTCGTAGAACGCCTTTCTGCGGTTGCAGATCACGGGCAATGCTTTCACGCCCCACTGATCCACATGCTCGAAGCCCTTACCCGCCAGGCAGACGGACGAGATGATCTTCTTCGCCAGGAGCCGCTCTGCGCACGAACAGATGATATTGTCCGCCAGGCGTTTGCCCTGCGCGTTCTCCAGGATGCCCAGGTCGAAACCTTCCTCCAGGCGCTCCGCGCTGATCCGCACGATCTGCGGCTTCATACCGCGCATCACGCGGCACTCCATATACGTAAGTCCCTCTTCGGACAGTTCAAACAAACTTGCGATATTCGCGTAGACCTCCGGCTTCTGGCTCATCAGGAAATACATGTAAGCCTCGGCGTGGCCGATGATCTGCACCTGATCGTCCGACAGACCGAATTTCTTCGTCGTCGCCAGGATGCACTCGATGATCCGCGCGTCGAGCACGCGCAACGTGAACGTGATGCAGCGGATAGGCGCGTGATCGAACTTCTCGCTCACATAGCCCAGAACCTTCAGGATGAAGATCTCCAGAAGCTCCGACGCCTGATACGTCACGTCCTCCAGCGTTGCGACACCGCTCTTGCGGGACAGCCGGATGAGTTTATCGACCATGATGCCATCGCTTTCGAGCGCGGTTTTAAAACCGTCCGATCCGATGCGCCATTCGTCCCGGCGGCGGCATTTGCAGACCACCGTAGGGATGTCGCCGAACTGCGCGACCTCTGGATCGGAAAGCGGAATCACGATCGGTTCAGCGGTCTTTTCATCGTATACGCACACCTGTGTATAGGTGTCGCACAGATCAAATCCGATTAATAATCCGTCCATAACCTTCTCCCACTTTACATGACATCAAAATACTTGTTGATCAGTTCGTTTTTCGCCTCGCACGCGAGCAATGCTTCCTCGAGGCGTTTATCCTGTCCCTGTGCATACAGCGTTCCGATCTGGTTGATCGTATCGAACACGCTCCCCTGGCGCACAAACGACATATCATTGGACAATACTTCTTTCTTCACGGTGACGCTCACCGGGCCGGACGCGCTATCGCGCTCCTCCACGATCGAGTAGTTCATCGTCTCATCCGCGAACAGTACCACCTGCGTCACGAAGATACCGTGATACATTTCCTTCATGGCAGCCACGTCCTCGTGGTCACTTCCTGACATGCGGCTGTGGATATATACGCGGCGCGCCCCACTCGCGCGGTGCTCGAGCAGGAACTTTCCGTTCAGTTCCGCCGGGCAGGACACCTTCGTCCAGAGTCTTCCGTAGAAGCCGAACATCAGGCCCTTCTTACACAGGCGGTCGAGCAGGAGTTCACAGTAGGAAAGCTGCTCGCGCGTCAGGTGCTCGACGCTCGAATAGTAGCACAAAAGGGCGATATTGCAAAGGTCCAGATCCACATACGGGCTGTCCTTCAGCATGCAATAGTCTTCCAAAACCGCGAAGATACGCTCTTCCATCGGTTTCTCGAGAACGAAGTAACGGTACGAGCAGACCACGTAGTACGCGCGCTCCAGGATCTCCGTCACCTTCATCTGACGGCGGTAAATGTCGTACACATCGTCGAGCTGCTCCCAGTCGCCGGAGAACAGTTTCTGCGCGAGAACACGCTCCGCCATCTCGCCGCACGGGATCTTCTGGCGGTTCGCCTCGAACATCACGCGGCACATCATATCACTCGGTCCGTCGTAGTAAGTCAACAGATAAACGAGTGTGGTGGAATTGTAAACATTTTTCGTAAACAGGTACAGGCACAGATAGCCGAGGTGCTCGTCGCCGGCAGCATTGGCCGATTTGATCACAGACGAAAGCACGGTCAGCAGGCTCTCGGGAGCCAGGCCGTTGATGCCGGATACCTTGATATAGTTGTAGACTGCGTCGTAATTACCCACCTTTACCAGGCACTCGAGCGCCTTGCGGCGATCCTGGTAGGACAGGGTCGACAGGTCGAGCTGCTGCAGCACTTCCTTATCGATGCTGCCGCCGGCGAGCGCGACATCCAGCAGTTTGGACACGATGCGCAGTTTGAACAGCGGATTGAGTTCGGCCACGTGGTACATTTCCCGCAGAAGATCGACATCCTCCGGCGCCAGTTCGTCCTTCACCAGGACTTCCTTCGTGCGGCGCAGACGGAACATAAAGTGGCCGGGGTAGACCTGCTCGCAGGTCTCCATCAGCTGGCGATCCTCGAAGAGGAGCTCCTTCGTGTACGGCACATCGAGATAGCGATGGCCGAACGCGTCGATGAAGAAGATCATGCAGTTATCCATGAACAGGGGCGCGCAGCAAATGCCGTTCTCCAGCGGCAGCGTGTCCTCGTAGTTGAGCTCCGGATAGCGAAGCACCATGGACTGCATCTTCGGGTTGCTGCAGGAGAATTCGTACGCCATGAGCAGGTTCGGCAGCACCTTCGCCAGGCGCTCGTCGATCATTTCCTGCACGATCAGGTGGCGGTACAGCGGAACGAGTTTGCGGCTGATGCGTCCCTCGAGGAGCTTCGTGAGCGCGTACTCTTCCATCATCGGACGGTACTCGCGGTACACCGGGCTGTCCTGCGGGTAGAACATCAAAACGTTCTCATAGAGTTTTTCCTGCAGATCATCCTTCATGTTGTTGCTGTAGGTAAAGAACAGCAGAACTTCCTTCGGGATGGGCTTTTTATAATCTGCCGGGAGGCAGTACATATAGACTTCATTGAGCGACGTGATGGCCAGATGGCGCTCCACGCCCATCTCGTACCACTGGAAATCTCTTTCGTCGCGGTAGCCGCTGCGGATCAGGTAACCCAGCAGCATCTCGAGCATCGCGTCGGTCGGGTATTTTTTGCACAGGTAGGTGAGCAGGCGGCGGGTGAACGGCTTATACTTCTGCTCATGTGAAGCGGCGCGCGCCACTTCCACGCTCATCTCCTCAGACAGGAGTCCCTTGCGGGCTCCGAAGTAAACGACCTGAAGTTCGAAGGAGTTAAGCACGCGCAGCAGATCGGGCTGGCTACGGTAATGCTCGATCGCGATCAGGTACAGTAACGGGCTTCTGCAGCCGTTCTTATAGAGTTCCTTCAGACGCAGCAGCGCCAGGCTGGAGTTCTCCTTCAGGGAGTTGTCGACCTCCATCAGGAGCATCATCAGAACGGGATCCTGGCCATTTTCCGCATAGTACTTATTGATCAATGCGGATGCAGTCTCCATGTGCTCCTTCTCCTGCGTGAACAGAGCGCGCAGATAGAGGTAGAAGCAGTAATGGCGGTTATTTACCAGACGGTTCTGCATGATGGGCTCGCGCACCTCATCCAGCAAAAGGTCTGCCTCCTCCGGATGTTTGCGGAGCATATCCACGTAAATGAGCATGAGGCCGTAACCGCAGCGATCCGACAGATCCTCGGTCTCCTCACGCAGTTTTTTCAGGGAAGTGTAAAGGGATTTCAGGCGGCGCTTCTGCTCTGCGAGCGCTTTCAGGCTGACTGCGATACGGTAAGCCACGAAATCCTGCATCAGGTTGAAACTGGAACGCTTACGCAGGAAGTCCGAACGGGACGCGAAACGCGTAAGCTCCTGCTGGGTAATGCTGACACGGAAAGTCTTATCGCCTTTCGCCGTCGTGAACAGGATGTCCGCAACGTTCAGCCCCTGGGCCAGCAGATCCGCCTTTATCGTATAACGAAATACGTACGTATCGTCGACAAAATCATTGGATGTGATGTGGTCGGTGGACAGTTCGATATAGTCGGCGCTGCAGGAAACATACAGGTCGCCGTAGCCCCAGGTATTCTTCTGGAGCACGATCTCACCGCCGACGTCTTCCGTCAGCTCGGAGTAGTTTTTGATCGGGTCGCCTTCCATCGTGAACACGAGCGAAGGCTTCGCGCCGATACCGGACAGAAACTCCTCGACACCGCGCTCGACATTGCGATCGGACACGAGGGTCTGGTACAGGGCGATCTGGTCCGGGTTCTTCAGGATGTTCGAATCCATGAATGCCTTTGAGCGGAAGAAACGATACGCGGCTTCGGGTTCTTTCGCCGTGAAATCGGCAAAATCATAGACGGAACGGATCACGCGTCCCTCGCTACCGTACACCGGCTCCTCCATCGAGAACGCGAACGGGATCTTGATCACGCCGGCATTCGTCACCAGAGTGAACCCGCCTTCGATCACTGCCTGTGCGGACAATGTATTGGTATTCACCTCATAGAAGATATCGCAGCTCCGTCCGTAAAACGTCGGGTGCGTGATGTTTACACGACTGTGCGACGAATACACCACGCCTTTCAAGGCGATCCCGTTCGTCGAATCGACGTGGATGGACGCCTTATACGTGATGTCTAATGGAAGTCTTTGTTCAATCTGTACGGGATTTATGGCAAGCGCGGGCGTCGTGATCTCAACCTGTCCGTTTGCCAATTCGCGAATGCGCTCTTTCATGTCCTGTCCTCCGATGCGTATCTTATGACATTCCTCCCTATATTGTATCAAAATTCGTAAGATAGTACAACCGCAAAAAGGAGAAAAAACGCAAAAAGGCAAACAAAAACAGACCGAGATCTCGGATCTCGGTCTGTCCTGATATGTGCTATGATTCACCAAACGGATCAAACAGGATCTCCAAAGGTGCATCCGGCAGATCATAATCTTTGTAGTACACGCGAAAGCCTGAGATCATGATCTCCTTATTGTGCGATTCATCTGTGAAATACCTGATCGTGGTCATTCCGCTGCCGCCTTTAAAATCCGGTGCCAATGCTACCTCATCAAATGCGGCCATGACGGCATTTTGCCATTCACCTTCCGCCATTTCCGGAAGATCAGCCAACCCATTACATATCTCGATCGCCTTCTCCTTCGTCAAGTAAGGTGCATCTGCTGGGATTTTATTCTCAAGGATCAGTATTTGCTTGATATACCAGCCCCCAGGCCCACCTGTTCTCGGGCCTTTGACGATTCGGGGATCATGGGCATACTTCTCGTAGGGTGATGTTTCAATCTGCGGAACTGTCACCCCCGTTATTGCCGCTTTTCTTGATTCAATTGCCTTAACATACTCCTCTCCGTCTTCCGGTCCCAGTTCCTTACCACTATCTGAAAACAGTCCAGAGGAAGCAGCATAAACCACTCCGCCAGTAACAACCAACAACAAACAAATCAAACTGACCCATATACGTTTTCTGTTTTTTGACATGATAATCACCCCTTAACCAAAAATATATCCGTAAAAAGTGAACCCGCAAATCTTATCTGACAATCCTATTGTAAGTGAATTATATTATCCATGTCAATAGGTTAAGAAATATAATATAAATTTTTTATTTCGTCGGTATTGTGATTGCCGGAATTGCCTCTTGGATATATTCAAATCGCATTCATTTTTGTTATTTTATATATTGTTTCAACAATTCCTATTAAACAGCGATCCGAAATCTCGGCCTTGAGATTTCGGATCGCCATATAAAACATAATATAATTGCCTCGATGTATTATCTTCCGTAAATCACGGCATTAAGGTAGTTTCGGGCCGCCACCAGGTCGACCGAGATCACGCTCTTGCCGTCGATGCGAACGCCGGTTCCCATGCCATCGGCCGGGATGCGCGCCTCATTGATCGTGTACTTCAACAGCGAAGGTGCGCTCGTGATCAGCGAGTTTACATAGCCTCTGTCCAGATTTGTGGAGATCAGGGGCAATGTATTATTCAGGAACGAGTCGATCTCGAAGATGCCCATGCCGCGGAGTTTGGAAGCTACCGCGTTCAGGACCTCTCTCTGGCGCTGCGTACGTGCATAGTCCGAGCCGACATAGCGGATACGGGAATATGCGAGCGCCTGGCGACCGTTGAGGAGCTGCGCTCCCACCTGTCCTTCCGGATATTTGCTGTCGTTGGGATCGAGACCGAAGATACGGTTGATCTCACGCAGATAGCTGTTGATATACTGGATCTCATTAGCCTCGACGCCGACGGTAACACCGCCGATGTTGTCGATGATCTGAGGGAAACTTACAAAATTCACACGTGCGAAACCATCGATGTGGATGCCGAAGTTCAGCTCAATGGTCTGCATCAAAAGGTTCGCGCCGCCGTAGGCATGCGCAGCATTCAGACGGTTGTTGCCGCGGCCCGGGATGGCCACGTAACAGTCACGCATCAGCGATGTCATCGTGATGGTCTTCGTCTTATCATTGATCGACAAAATGATCATCGTGTCGGAACGCCCCGCGTTGGAATCGGCGCGTGCGTCAATGCCGATCAGCAGGATGTTCTTCACATCATTATCCGTCTGCACAGCCGGCAGGGTGATCGGCTTCGAAGGTGCCTTCGTCGGTTTGGTGGCCGGATCGCCGGGATCACCGGGATTCGTCGGATCGCTTTCACTTCCCGCCGGATCTCCGTTCGTTTCGGGATCGTCGGGCGTGCCCGGGATCACCAGATTTCCGTTCTCATCCTTCGTCGCATCCTGCAACTGGCTGAGCAGGTCGTCGATGTTATGTACTACTTCACTCGGCGAGTCACTTCCGGTCTCGAGTTCATCTCCTTCCTCCGGGGGCAATGTTGCATCCGCTGCTAAGGTCTCATCCTCGTACACATAGTTCAGCAAACCCGAATAACGGTTCGGCAGGATGATAAAATAAAAGATCACGCCGACCATCGCCAGGATCGCCAGAAGAAGAAATACCGTGATGAAGATGCTCATCACTTTACTGCGTTTTTTGCGCTTCTTCGGCGTCTTCCGCTGAGGGTCTTTCAATCCTTCGCTCATATATTCTCTCCTATTCGCTCACAGGGGGCTCTTCGTCGCTTTTGCAGGCCGCTTCGATGCGCGCCCACAGCTCCTCACGTCCCTGTTTGGTTTCGGACGAAAACGCGATCAACGCGTCGTCCGGTCGCATGCCCAACTTCTTGCGGATCAGGCTGACCTGCTTCTGCTGCTGGCTGCGTCCTATCTTATCCAGTTTAGTTGCGATCACGACGGGACGGTAGCCGGCCGACGTGACCCAATCAAACATCTGACAATCTAGTAACGTTGGTTCATGCCGAATATCTACAAGCAAAAAGACTTGTTTTAAGTTTTTCGACATACGAAGATAGCGCTCGATCATGCGTCCCCAGCGCTCCTTCTCATCCTTTGATACCTTCGCATACCCGTATCCGGGCAGGTCGACCAGGTATATTTCCTTGCTTATATTATAAAAATTTATCGTTTGGGTCTTTCCGGGTTGGGCGGATGTACGCGCAAATGACTTGCGGTTCATCAGCGCATTGATCAGCGAGGATTTGCCGACGTTCGACCGTCCGGCAAATGCGACCTCCGGCAGTGCCGTCACGGGCAATTTACTCGTGACGCCGCACACAAACTCCAAATCCACACTACGTATGATCATAGTTCACCTCACTGCATGAAGGCCGATGCGAGCACATCGTTCATGGCATTCACATAGCAGATGTCCAGACCGTCCACGATCTCACCGGACAGTTCCGCCACATCGGGACGGTTGCGGTCCGGAACCAGCACGGTCGTCAAGCCTGCCATCTTCGCCGCAAGGAGTTTCTCCTTCAGGCCGCCGATGGGCAGCACGCGTCCGCGCAGCGTGACCTCGCCGGTCATGGCGACATCGCCGCGTACCTCACGCAGGATCACAGCCGACAGGATCGCCGTCGCCAGCGTGATACCAGCGGACGGACCGTCCTTCGGAACCGCGCCCTCCGGCACATGCACGTGGATGTCGTGTGTCTCGAAGAAATCCGGCGCAACATCGTAATCCGGCGCGACAAAGCGCACGTAACTCAGCGCCGTCATGGCAGATTCCTTCATGACGTCACCCAATTTACCGGTCAGTTTCAGTTCACCCTTACCGGGCATGACATTGACCTCGATGTCCAGCGTGTCGCCGCCTGCGCCCGTCCAGGCCAGGCCATGGACCACGCCGATCTGCGGCACCAGTTCGCCTTTATCGTCCGTCCGGCCGCGGCCCAGCAGGGCACGCGCCTCGTCGGGCGTCACAGCAAAGACCGCACTGCGGTCCTCCATCTCCAGCAGTTTGCGGGCATACTTCCGGCAGATCTCGCCGATGCGGCGCTCCAGCGCACGCACGCCTGCCTCCCGCGTATATTCGCGGATCATCACCAGGAGCGTCTCGTCGGAAAATGTCACCTGTCCCGGCGCCAGGCCGTTCTTCTCGACCTGCTTCTTCACCAAGTAATCCTTCGCGATATGCAGTTTCTCATTTTCCGTGTAACCCGAAAGCTCGATGATCTCCATGCGGTCGTACAGCGGCGCCGGGATGTTCGAAGCATCGTTCGCCGTCGCGATGAACATGACCTTCGAGAGGTCCATCGGAACCTCGAGATAGTGGTCGCGGAACGCATGGTTCTGCTCGTAATCCAGTACCTCCAGCATCGCGGAAGCAGGGTCCCCGTGCAGGTCCTTACTCATTTTGTCGATCTCATCCAGCAGGATCAGCGGATTATTGACCCCCGCCTGCTTCATCGCGTTCGCGATGCGTCCCGGCATGGCGCCGACGTAGGTCTTGCGGTGGCCGCGGATCTCCGCCTCGTCCCGCACGCCGCCCAGGCTGATGCGCACGAAGGCGCGCCGCAGGGCGCGGGCAATGGATGTCGCCACGGAGGTCTTTCCGCATCCGGGCGGACCGACCAGGCAGATCAGCGTGCCCTGCACCTTCTCGGACAGCAGGTAGACCGCGAGGTAGTCGAGGATGCGCTCCTTCACCTTCTCGAGGCCATAGTGGTCCGCCTCCAGCACCTCTTCCACGCGTTTGATATCGGAAAATACCTCCCCGCTCTTATTCCAGGGGAGTTCCAGCATGGTCTCCAAATACGTCTGGATCACAGCCTTCTCCTGGCTGCCCGGCGGCATGGAACCCATGCGGTTCATCTCTTTCTTCAGTTTCTCCAGAACTTCCTCCGGCGCGTCGAGCTCCGCGATCTTCTGCTCGAGCTCGCTCATCTGCGCCTCTTCGTCGTCGCCGACTTCCTTCTTCAGGGCGCGGATCTGCTCACGGATGAAGAATTCCTTCTGGTTTTTGTCAATGCTCGCCTTCACCTTCTGGTTCAGTTCCTGGCGCAGTGTCTCCACCTGCGTGCGGTCCTTCAAGAACTGCAGGACGATCAGCGCACGTTTCGTCTCGTTATTCTCCTCCAGGTAGATCTGCTGCATGGGCGGGCGGCAGAACGGCATGCGGATGACCTGGTTCATAAGCGAAGCCAGATCGGTCGCAGGCGCATTCATCGCCGTGCGGTCCGAAACGCCGGCCAGACGAAGCATATGCGCCCGCTCGTCGCGGATGCTCTCGTAGAGCGCCTCACGCTCCTGCTCGGAAATGTCCTCCAGGCGCATGATGAGCGGCTGCGACGCCACCAGACCGGACCAGTATTCATCGCCCTCCATGGAAAGGCGCTTACCGCGGTCCACCACGCGCACACGCATGACCAGGTTATCATTGTCATTTTTATACACACGAAGAACACGCCCGATACCGCCGATGTCATAGACCTCGCTCGGCGCCGGATCCGCAGAGGAAGCATCCTTCTGCATGAATAATCCGACATAGAGGTCATCGGTCGAAACGGTATCCAGGCCCTCCTCGATACACGTCAGCTTCACGCGCATCCGCTGCGCGACCGCCTTCGATCTGTCCCTTTTTACTTCAATGGTCAGGTCCTGGTCCGGCAGCGGAACGATGTCCCGCAGGATCAGGATCGGAACCTCTTTGTAAAACTCTTTCATATAAACTCCCTACGGCAGGCCTTCTGCGAAAACCTGCCCTATAAACGAACGGCGAGTAGGAGGGGCGCTCCTACTCGGTTCTATTTCTCAGTTAAATCTTTGATTTACAAGCTCGTGCGCCTTACGCCGGCTCGGGCTGTCCGGCCTGACTTTCGGCAAATGATTGCGCTCTTCTGCGCTGTGCGATCACCTCAGGATCGCGGTACGTGTACTCCGGATCGGAATGCTTCTCCACCGTCTCCTTCGTGATCCGGCAGGTCGCGATCGAGTCATCCGACGGAACCTCGTACATGGTGTCCATCATGATGTCTTCCAGGATGGCACGCAGGCCTCTGGCTCCGGTCTTCCGCTCCAGCGAAAGATCCGCGATCGCGAGCAATGCGTCCTCGTCGAATTCGAGTTTTACCTCGTCGAGTGACAGCATGTACTGATACTGGCGGACGATAGCGTTCTTCGGCTCGGTCAGGATGCGCACCAAAGCGTCGCGATCCAGCAGATCCAGAGAAACCGTGATCGGAACACGGCCGACAAACTCCGGAATGATACCGAACTTCACCAGATCCTGAGGCAGGACCTCACGGAACAGCTCGCCTGTATTCTTCTCGATCTTACTCTCCACGTTCGAGTTGAAGCCCATGGACTTCTTGCCGATGCGGGCTTCGATGATATTATCCAGACCATCAAATGCACCGCCGCAGATAAACAGGATATTCGTAGTGTCAATGTGCAAAAGTTCCTGCTGGGGATGCTTACGTCCGCCCTGCGGGGGAACGCTGGCAACCGTACCTTCCAGGATCTTCAAAAGTGCCTGCTGTACGCCCTCACCGGATACGTCGCGGGTCACGGAAACATTTTCCGATTTCTTCGCGATCTTATCGATCTCATCGATGTATACGATGCCGTACTGCGCGCGCTCGATATCGTAGTCCGCCGCCTGGATCAGTTTCAGCAGGATGTTCTCAACATCCTCGCCGACATAACCGGCCTCGGTGAGCGTCGTCGCGTCCGCGATGGCAAAAGGAACGTTTAAGATCTTCGCCAAAGACTGTGCCAGGAAGGTCTTACCGCAACCGGTGGGACCCAAAAGCAGTATGTTGGACTTCTGCAGGTCGACTTCGGAATTATCCGCGTGGTTGACGCGCTTATAGTGGTTGTAAACCGCTACGGAGAGCGCCTTCTTCGCCTGCTCCTGTCCTACGACATACTCGTCCAGATGACGTTTGATCTCCTTCGGATACATGAGACGCACCAGATCGTAGTCTCCACGGTCCGGCTTCTCGATCATCTCCATGCAGAGATTTACACAGTCTTCACAGATATAGGTTCCGGCATAGCTTCCGCCGAACAGCCGTCCGCGGACTTCCTTCTCGGTCCTACCGCAGAAGCCACAGCGAATGACGTCTTTTGCCTCTTTGTCTTTGTTATCCATGATTGATCACCTTTCAATGCCCACCGAGGATCTCGGCGGCTTCTGTCTCTTTCCTACCTCGTACTCAGTGGTTCGGAGCTCCTGCCCCTCGCTTACCGATACTTAGTGGTTTGTGATTACGGCATCGATCAGGCCGTATTCCTTCGCCTGCTCAGCCGACATATAGTTGTCGCGCTCGGTGTCTCTAGCGATCTCTTCGAGCGGACGACCGCAGTTTGCTGCGAGGATCGTGTTCAACTTCTCGCGTGTCTTCAAAATGTGCTCAGCCGCGATCTGGATCTCGGTCGCCTGACCCTGAGCGCCGCCCAGAGGCTGGTGGATCATGATCTCCGCGTTCGGAAGCGCGTAACGCTTACCCTTTGCGCCGCCGGACAGGAGGAATGCTCCCATGCTGGCTGCCATGCCGATGCAAGTCGTGGAAACGTCGCACTTGATGTACTGCATGGTATCGTAGATCGCCATACCTGCGGTAACGCTGCCGCCCGGGCTGTTGATGTAAAGGTTGATGTCCTTATTCGGGTCTTCCGACTCCAGGAACAAAAGCTGCGCAACGACCAGGCTCGCGGTCACTTCATTGACCTCCTCACCCAGGAAGATGATGCGCTCTTTCAAAAGTCTCGAATATATGTCGTACGATCTCTCGCCACGGTTTGTCTGTTCAATGACATAAGGTACCAATGCCATGATGTATTACCTCCGATAATTGAATTCGGCTCCGCGCGCAGGGCGCACGTCGCTCAGAATATTTTACCACAAAAATACGCCTTTGTAAACTCCCCACGGTATTTTGAAGTGGTGCACGGGCGGCCGCGGCCACCAAACAGGGGAAATGAGCTTCCTTTGGTGGCTTTTCGGTGGGCAATGACTCGGCCGCGGGAGGCTTGCGGCCACCAAAACAACGAAAGAAGCTTCCTTTGGTGGCTTCATGCCATATCCTGAGCCGATCCGCCGCCAAGTTTACGACACATATAAGTGCAACGTCATATATGTCGTATTTTCCACCATACTTTTCCCGCATTTACGACATATAAAAAAGCTACATCTCTTATGTCGTGTTCCCCAGAAATCCCTCTCCGCACTTACGACACAAGAGAAAGCTACGCCGTACATGTCGTGTTCCCCAGAAATCCCTCTCCGCATTTACGACACAAGAAAAAGCTACGCCGTACATGTCGTGTTCCCCAGAAATCTTTCTCCGCATTTACGACATATAAAAAAGCAACATCTCACATGTCGTAATCCCCGGTTACTTTTCCCGCATTTACGACACAAGAGAAAGCTACGTCGTACATGTCGTAATCCCGGACAAAAAATAAGACAGGAGGAAATTCCTCCTGTCTCATGTTCTATCTTGCGATCCGATTATTCTTCGGTCTTCTCTTCTGCGGGAGCGTCAACCTCTACAGCGTTTGCTGCAAGGAACTCAGCAGCCTTCTGCAGGCGCATATCCTTCTTAATGTTCTCTGCTCCGGCCTCGCCGAGGTAGTTCTTCACGGTCTCAACTTCCATCTTGTAGGTGGAAGCCATGCGCTCGATCTCCTTGTTTACGTCGTCATCGGTAGCTTCGATGTTCTCAGCGTTAGCGATCGCCTCGAGTACCAGACGGGACTTGATGCGCTCGGTCGCACGCGGCTTCGTCTGCTCGGTGAGCTGCTCCTTTGTCATGCCTGTGTAACGAAGGTACATCTCCATGGAGATACCCTGCTGCTGCATGTTCTGAGCCATCTCATCGACCATGCGGTCTGCCTCGTCGTCGATCATCAGATCAGCGATCTCCATCGTTGCGTTTGCAACTGCCTTCTCGACAGCCTGGTTCTGCTTAGCGCTCTCCGCCTGCTTCTCTTTACGCTCTGCGATGGTCTTCTTCAGATCCTCTTTATACTCATCCAGGGTCTCGAAATCGGAGATCTCGCTTGCGAACTCGTCATCCAGCTCCGGAAGCTCTTTAACCTTAACGTTCTTTACGGTAACCTTGAACAGAGCGGGCTTGCCAGCCAAGGATGCCTCGCCGTACTCCTCGGGGAAAGTTACATTGACCTCAACGTCATCACCTGTGGATGCGCCGATCAACTGATCCTCGAAAGTATCGATGAAGCTGTGGGTACCGATACCCAGCTCGTAATCTGTGCCCTTGCCGCCGTTGAATGCAACGCCGTCAACAAAGCCTTCGAAATCGATCACTGCGATATCGCCGGTCTGGATAGGACGCTCAACGGTGATCAGACGGGAATTCTCCTCCTGCTTCTTAGAAAGCTCAGCGGTGATCTCGTCGTCGGACACTTCAACATTGCTCTTATAAACCTCAACGCCCTTGTAGTCGCCGAGAGTAACCTCAGGCTTAGTAGCTACGGTAGCGGTGAAGATGAAGGACTTACCCTTCTCGATCTGTGTAACGTCGATCTCCGGGCGGGAAACGATCTCGATACCAGCCTCTTCATATGCCTTCGCATATGCATCCGGGATCAGGATATTTGCCGCGTCCTCATAGAACACAGCCGGGCCGTACATCTTCTCGATGATGGCCTGCGGAGCATGTCCCTTGCGGAAACCCTGCAAGTTGAACTTGCTCTTATTCTTTGTATATGCCTGCTGCATAGCAGCTACAAACTCTTCTGCGGGAACTTCGATAGTCAGCTTTGCTTTGCTGCCGTCCAATTTCTCAACCTGTACACTCATGATAGAATATATCCTCCTTAATGCTAATGCATATCTCAGTTTCAAGTGCGCTTACACACAAAGAAAACGCATAAAACAGCGCACCATCAAACATTTTAGCACAGGTCCGCGCAAATGGCAAGGGGAAATTTACAGCAAACGGCTGCGCTCATAACTAGGAAAATTACTTCTCGCGGTCAGGATGCATGATCGAGTTTTTGACCTTCTGGGCAGTTGCCTTATCGGTCAATGCTTCGAGCATGGCGAGGCCCATGTCGACTGCCACGCCCATGCCGCGGCCCGTGATCACATTGCCATCGACAACGACGTCTTCATCGGTCAAGATCGCGCCCACAAGTTTATCCTCGAAACCGGGATAGCAGGTCGCCTTCTTCTTATTCAGAAGGCCCAGCTGGCCGAGGATCATCGGAGCCGCGCAGATCGCCGCGATCTTCACGCCGCGCTTCGCCGCATCCTTAAAACGGCCCATGAACTCCTTGTCCGCGTAGAGATTATTCGTTCCCGGCATACCGCCCGGCAGGAACAGCATGGTCGCGTCATCCGGCACCTCGCCGCCGATGCGATCCGCCGCCACCATGACGCCATGCGCGCCCGTAACCAACGGGTTCTTCGCGATCGCCACCGTCTCACATGCCACGCCGCCGCGACGGATCACGTCCACGACCGCCAGACACTCAACCTCTTCAAAACCATCTGCCAAATAGGCATAAACCTTCTCCATGATCATTCCTCCGAATTGGTATATCTTCTATTACAACGCCTGTCCGCAGTTGCCGCAGAACTTGCCGCCGCTCACGGGCGTTCCGCAGTTAGGGCAGAACTTCGGCTTCTGCGCATCCTGCGCAGTTTCTTTCGCCTTGCTCTGTGCGCTAATACGACTGATCGTATCCATCATTTCCTGATGCTTGCGTGCTTCCTCTTCCATCATACGCTGCGCCTCTGCTGTCGCCTTCGCCTGTTCCTCCGGCGTCAATTTATTCCACGTCTCTTGTGCCTTCTTCAGCGCCTCTTCCTGCATCTTCATAAGCTCTTCCGGTGTATAATTCGGCATCTTAGGCATTTCATCCATTTTTTTATCCTCCTCGATCTACGACTCCGTCCTTTAGAACGTATAGTGGTATTATACCCCAGAACCCGCACGCGCGCAAGTGTGACACCTGGGACGGTTCCATGTGACAGTGGGGACGGTTCCATCTGTCACGTGTCACATTTTGCAGGGCTTCTACGCGCATTTTCTTGATCTTCACTGTTTTGCGCGTAGGGTGAGAGCTTCCGGGGCAGGTTTCTTACGCGCATTTTCTTGATTTTCTCTGTTTTGCGCGTAAGATGAGAGCTTCCGGAGCGGGGTTCCTACGCGCATTTTCTTGATTTCCTCTGTTTTGCGCGTAGGGTTAGAGCTTCCGGGGCAGGTTTCTTACGCGCATTTTCTTGATTTCCTCTGTTTTGCGCGTAAGGTAAGAGCTTCCGGAGCGGGTTTCTTACGCGCATTTCCTTGATCTTCACTGTTTTGCGCGTAAAGCAAGTTACAATAGGATGGTGCATTGGTCGAAGAAACAGGAAATGTGACAAAAAGAACCGTCCCCACTGTCACGTTCCTGGCGCTCCAAGAAAAAAATCTTCAACTTTTTGTAAAATATACTTGACATACTGTCGGCGATATGTTATATTGTGTCCATGGAACCGAGTTGGCCTATGGTTCGGTTCCGAAAGGAGAATATCAACTATGCGTAAATCATTATTGGGAATCATCAGTTTCATCATCGGCGCAGCGCTGCTCATCGTCGGCATCGTTCTCGTTGCGCAGGCGGGCACCGGCCTCGACCGGAAGACCAACTGGAACAGCACGATCACCGCAACCGCCGGCACGCTGGATAAAACGACCGCCGAAAGCAACTTTACCATATCCAAAACAGGCGATTATTATTTGAATCTCTGCTGGGTGCCGGAGGACATGAAGGCCGGCGACGCTTCCGAGACGGACCTCGGTTTCGTGACAGCCTGCCGTATCACGGACGCTGCCGGAAACCAGATCTACTCTGCGTACGGCCTCGCATCCGATATCAAGATCCCCGTTGCATTGACTGCGGGAACCTATCGGATCGACTACTCCTATCTCACGGACGAGGCAGGTTTATCCGCGTTCCGCAACACCTACCACGGCGCGCTCGACGGCATCGCGGGCAATGCTTCCTCCTATGACCTCACAAAACTCGCACAGAACGGCACCTGGAAGATGAACTTCCAGCTGAACCTGACCCGCAAGGCCGCATTCGGCACCACCGAAATGTGTGCAACCTTCTGCATCCTGTTCGGAATGGTCATCCTTCTGATGCTCATCGTCGCTTTTTACAGAAGCCACGGCAACACCGGCTCCAGATACGACGAGCGTCAGGAAAACGAGCAGGGCCGCGCCTTCCGCTACGCTTTCTTCGCGACCATGATCGCTGCCGCCGGAACACTGATGCTCGACTGCATGGCCTTCATCCCTGAAGGGCTGACCACCATCTTCTACGCATCCAGCATCTTCATCGGCCTGATCGTCTATGTGATCTACGCCCTCTGGCACGACTGCTATATCGCACTGAATGAAAAGCGCGGTTTCGCCATCCTGTTCCTGTTCATCGTCGGCGCGATCAACCTGCTGATCGGCCTCAATGCCATTCGCATCGACGGCCTGCTCGACGAAAGCAACCGCATGAACCCCAGCGCCCTAAACCTGCTGTGCGGCATCGGCGCCCTGCTCCTGTCCATCGTAACTCTGGTTCGGACCATGTCCGAGCAACGCGCTGAAAACGACGACGGAGGTGACGAAGAATGAAGAACCTCCGACTGAAGTCCGCCCGCGCCGCCCTGGACCTCTCCCAGCAGGACCTGGCCGACCGCGTCGGCGTCTCCCGCCAAACCATCAACGCCATCGAAAAAGGCGACTACAACCCCACGATCAAACTCTGCCGCGACATCTGCAAAGTCCTGGGAAAGACCCTCGACGAACTGTTTTGGGAAGAGTAACGCACCTGTGCGCAATGCAACTCACATATAAAAAAGCGAGCCTTGCAAAAGGCCCGCTTTTTCCATTCGCGAGATTTATCAGGATTTTACCTTCAGGATCAATGCCTCCTGAAGCACCTGTGAAAAGTTGATATTCTTCTCTTTCGCCGCCCTGTCAAGCCATGCCGGAATGGTAAGCGATTTTCTGACGGATTTCTCAAAATGCTCTCTCGCATATTCAGCCACATCCACGGAGACCAAACTCACAAACGCCCCCTTAACGTCGGCATCCAACTCCTTTGCCACCGCTGCCAGTGAAACATCCGCAACCGAAGAAGCCTCAGGCGCCCGCTCCCCCTCCTTTTCCAGCAAATACAGATAGCCGGCCAAACAGTCGACCGCCATATTCATGGCCTCCGCCTCATTACTGCCGCCGGTCGCCAGCCAGTTAAGATCCGGAAACACAACCGAGTACCCGGTCTCATCCTTAAAAAAACATGCCGGATATATAGACAACATACGCACTCCCCCTCTCTGCGGGCTTATCCATCAGTCCAATCCTGCCTGCTTTCTGATGGACTTTTCTATGATCTTACTTAGTTCCTTACTATGAAACGGAATGGTTACCTTTCCCGGTTTCTTTGGCATACATATCTTCCCTCCCACATTATAATGCACGAATACGTATCATGTCAATACGCATCTGGACAATACGCATTAGCCTATACTTACATGCATGTCTACCCGAATTATAACGGGAAGTCAGATCGGTGTCAAACAGAAAAATGCCTTATATCCCATATTTGTTATTTACTAATACTCATTGTGTGGGCAGTAAATACATATGGTCAATAAGGCATTAAATCTCAAGGTAATCTACATACCGCAGATCATTGTTTCAGCGTCGCGTCCGGTTCGATCGTCTCGTCGATCGCATCACAATCGAAGGCCAATCCCTTCGCCCAGGGGCTGCCCACGTCGCAGCGTCCGTGGTGGTACGCTTCTTTTCTCTCGCCCTCCGGCATATTCTCCGTAAACTCGACCTTCAGCCGGCTCACGCCCCGCGTCATCTGCGCATCGATCGCCGCCATCAATTCTTCTTCCGTCATATTCGTCACCTCCCGGTCAGGATACTTCGTTCTCTGGATACTTCGTTCTGTAAATGAAGTATACCACAAAATGAACCGAAAAGAAACGCCAACAGCCTGCCGACGAAATGCCGGCAGGCTGTTGTGAGCCGCTATTCATTCAAAAGGATCACTTATTCAGATCCTCAAAGTTGTAGTACTTCCACCAGTTATTATACTTTCCGTTCTTAGTGCCGTCCACATGAGGAATGTGCGAAAGCCACCATCTGTGGTGTCCTTCTATGGTGGCGCCCCATTCAGAACTGTTTACAAGTCTGGAACTACCGGAGAGATTAGGATAATTGAGCCAATTATCACAGTATGACTGAACATTGATCGGTGTATTACGTTCCCATTTGTGATTATCCACGCCATTATTATTCCAGTCGTATTGACCGCGCGCATTCGGTCCGCAGTGTACGCTGCCGACGCCTGCAACGATCTTTCCGTCTGTAACCAGATCATGCGCCCAGAACTTCTCCCAATCATTCAGTTCGGAGTATTTCTTGTAAGTGATCTTTCCATTTGAATCCTTACTCTTAATATAGTTTTTCTCGGTGATGTCAAAGCCCTGGAACCTGCTGGCCTCGGCAGATACGCCGGAGTAAACTCTGCTCATGGTCCACTCCATACGATGTCCCGCATCTTCCAGCATCTCGGCGAGCTGTCGCTCATAGCTAAAGCCAAAGGCCGCAAAGTTTCTGACGTCTTCTTCTACGATCGGGGCTCCATTGAGCCAGAACGCATCTTTACCGGCCATCATGGATTCGAACAAAGTCACGCCAACCATGGGGCCTGTGAAGAACCACACCTCGTCGATCTCGCCGCTATTGACCCTCTCGTACACTTTGAACTCCTCAAAGTACGCCTTATAGTTGAAGTTGAAGCCGCCGAAATCATCCCAGCCATCATATAACCAGTATGCATTATCCGTTGCCGCACACGCCGCCTTATAGGTGTCGTAATACTTCTTCGCAGTGTACGCCTGGTTCTGATTGCTCTTGGGAAATGCATTGACCTCTTCAAAATCAACGATCGAATAGTTCACATTTCCATTGCTGACTTCCGCCATCGCCTCAACAAACTGATTCGCCAATACGTGCGGATCGGTCCAGCCTGTATTCAATTCGTGCTGCTTGATAACCTTTTTACCGGTATTGATATCAGGGTCGAAATTGATGACCAGCACCTTCTTACCCTTCGTCCAATGTGCATACAGTGTCTGATTAGCGACGATCTTAACCTTCGTGTTAGCCTCGATCTTCGTGCCGCCATTCTTCGCCGTGTACCAACCGTCAAAGATATAATCGGGTCTCGCGATCTGCGGAAGCTCTCCATATGTCTTGTCATAGGTCACGGTGATCTTCTGCGCTGAAGGGCCGCCGTTACCATTAAAGTAGACCGTAAATTGCTTCGCTGTCCAATGTGCATACAGCGTATGATTCTTCGCAGTTGTTACCTTTGTAGAAGACTGGATCCTATCTCCGCCAGTCTTTTTGGTGTACCAACCGGCGAATTTGTATCCTTCTCTCACCGGTGTCGGCAGATCACCGTACGCTTTATCAAACGTTACGGTCATCGACGTGGGATCGACAGTGGCGCCATTCCCATTCGGATCGAAGGTGACTGTATATGTATTCGCCGTCCAATGCGCATACAACGTATGATTCTTCGCAGTTTTCACCTTCGTAGAGGAAGTGACCTTATCTCCGTCGGTCTTCTTAGTATACCAACCGGCAAATGTATAGCCTGTTCTTTTCGGTGTCGGAAGTGTTCCGTACGTTTTGTCAAACGTTACTTCTTTCGACGTGGGATCGACTGTGCCGCCGTTCGGATCGAAGGTAACCGTATAAGTATTCGCCGTCCAATGCGCATACAATGTATGGTTTTTCGCAGTTGTTACCTTCGTAGTTGATTTGATCTCAGTAGTACTGCTCTTTGTCGTAAACCAGCCATCAAATGTGTACCCGTTTCTGTTCGGCTTCGGAAGTGTTCCGTATGTCTTGCCATACGTTACGTTTTTGGTTTCTGTAGCAACGGTTCCACCATTCGCATCGAAGGTAACCTTAAATGTAGCCGCCTGTTTTTGCGTAATTCGGAGCGTCCATTGCTTATTGTTTGCATCAGTAAAAACTACATCGCCGATCCTGGCTGATGTCGCCGTATTGACCGACACGTTTAAACTGAAAGTGTTTGCGTTTTTTGTCGCGCTGACCCAAGTCGGCTTGCTTTTTACTTTTGCCCCTGCTCCGGCATTGAGTAGCGTGACCGTAATAGCCTCAGCTTTATAGGATGCTGAATAGCTTTGAGTCGTGCCCTGCTTGATCGATACGCTGGCCGCCTCTGCCACGTTCGGAGCGAGTAAAACCACCGCCAGGAACAGCGTGCAAAGAAACGACACAACGCGTGATCGTTTTGATAATCTTTTCATTATCCCTCCTTGATTTTTGTTTGTATTAATAGAATATACACCCGCCCCCTTTCCTCGTCGCGGCTCAGAGCGAACCGGATCTGGTTGTATATACTATTTCGAACCAATGCACACGAGCAACATTATACCACAGGGCCGCCCTTTTGGCAAGAAAAAGAGCCCGGAGCCAAATTAAGGTCCGAGCCCGCTTATTCATTCTACATACCTGGCGATCGCCGTGATATCCTCCCAGCCGTCCAGATCCGGACAGCTGTACTCGACGAGCACCTTCCAAAAGATCCGCCGTGCCTCCCGGTTCACGCTTTGTTTTTATCTCCTGAGAAAAATAATAACTCACGTTATATCCTTGTGTCTTAATCACCTACCCCAGAGGAGGAACCTCGATCCTCTTATAATGTCCTACAAGTGTTATATCACTATTAACGACGATCTGATCTCCAGGCTTATAGTCCGGCTCGCCGCAGTATTTTACGCCGTCAATATATCTGTTCCATCCTACAAACTCGGCATTCTCTTTACCGTGTCCATATGGCAGAGTAATTTTCTCCCCTTTATAAACATAGATTTTTTCTTCTCTACCCCCGGATTTCATGGTAACCGTACATCTCGGTTTTTCTTTCCAGTGTGCGTACAGCGTATGGTTCCCGGCAATAGTTACATCCGATCTACTCGTGATCTCTTTGCCACCTTTAGCCGCAGTAAACCACCCTACAAAATCATATCCGTATTTCTTCGGCGTCTCCAGTTTTCCGTACTTATTGCCATATTTTACGTTCTTTACAAACGCCTTGTTTCCGCCCTGGCTGTCAAATCTGACCGTGTAGGTCTTACCCGTATAATGCGCGTACAACACTGTGACAGATGCAGAAGCCTTCGTCTTCGTAGTCACCTTCGTTCCGCCGCTCTTCTTCGTGTACCATCCGTCGAACTGCATACCCTTCGGCGCAGCAGGGCCTGCCGGTAACTTGCTGTAGGCACTGCCGATCTTGTAGGGCTTACTCGGCACCTTGCCGGTTCCGCCGTTGTTGTCAAACTTTACCGTCACGCTCGTGGGCGCGCCCTTCTGCGTGATCCGAACCGTGAAGACCTTATTGCCCGCACGGAATGTAACGTCGCCTCTTCTCGACGATTTCGCCGTGTTTTTCGCCACCACGAGCTTATAGCTAGCGGTAGATCCCGTCACAGTGATCCAGGACGGCTTTCCCATCACGTACGTGTTTGTGGCAGCTCCGGACAATGTCACACGGATCGTCTCCCCGTTTGCCACCGCCGTATAATCCTTCCGGCCCGAACTCGTGACGGTCAGTTCCGCCGCCTCCACATCAGTAGGAATGAGCAGGATCATCCCGAAAAACAATGCGCATAAAATCCCTAAAATACTTCGTTTGTGTGTCAGTCCCTTCATTTTCTCTCCTTTACCTTTCATTTGTTTCGGTCATACACCCGCTCACGCCCCTCTACGCAAAGCACGAATAAACGCCCTGCCGGCAGCAGGATGCATAAACCATTTACGAACTGTTACTTACAAGATGGATTATAGCACAGAAAACAGCGAGGAGCAAGAGTAGTGATGGTCTACACAAAAATAGCGGCGGATGCTCAATATCCGCCGCCATATGTGACACAATGATCGTGCCGACAAACCACTTAATATTTTTTCTTGCGTCTTACACCTACCACCCAGGTCACACCTGCCGAGAGCACAACTGCTGTTCCAAACATAAAGAGAATGGAGGTCTCGTTTTTTCGAGCTTTGACCACGGAAGAGCCAGCATATGAGTTCATAGTTGCGCAATCCTTGCTGGCTAAAAATCCCGGAAGGATCTTCCCCAGGAAACCTTCATTCGAATGCAGAAAATATGTGGACGTAAAAAGCGGTTCCTTAGCAAAAGCGACCGCCAGCACATCGCCGCCCAGTTCCGGTATGTTTCTCTTCCTGGATAAGATATCGATCCTCATGTCCGAGCCGTCCTCTTTGACACAATACGACGCGCCTTCTTCCGTCGCTATCTCTTCCGCCTTCTTTATGTACTTTTCTTTTTCTTCCGCATGGAGTGTATTTTCCGAATTATAAATATGTATCCCCAGTATACGTGCCCGGAACGGCTCAAATGCCTTATCCAAATATCCCGTACCGTAATGTGCTAAGATACCATCCGGATAATCTTCCAATGAAGAAGACAATAAACGGACCATGCTATCCGAATTCGGAACGTTCCTCTTGATCTTTTCTACGATCTTGTTAGTGCTTTCAGAAACCGCCGTCGAAGCATAATTATTCCCTGCCGTGTAACTCCTTGTTTCGACGAACCAGACTTCTTCCGGAATGATCTTATTTCCGTCCAAATAGAAAGAATGCAGAACGGTATAGTATGACTTTATCTCCATCGAAACACCCGGATATGTCATGTCCGCGGTATAGACTGCCTTCTTCTGATACTCCTGATGCTTCGCCACGATCTCCGGATCATCCAGATGCAACATGATCGGCATACGGCGATAACTAAATCTTTCTTCTTCCGGAACCTCATAAGGATCCCGATAAACATCGACAACAAGAAGCAACCTTATTTCATCCTCTTTCCACGGGAAAGTCCCGTCCGGCAGTTTTACAAAAATATCTAAGGATGACATAGAATATCCGCCAAAGAGCCCGGGATAGCTGACATAGAGGGTTTCCTTTTCCTCCTCGTCTGTTAATTCCCGACCACATAAATACTTTTGAACCTTATTAAAGATCTCCCTTTCTTCCGGTTTTTGCGGATCAACTTCCATGAATCTATTCTCATATTCCGGATCATCCAGTTCCGGATACAGTATTTTTTTCGGATACCGCTCGTATTGGGCGGCGATACTCATACTGTCGTAATACTCTTTTTCGGCCTGCCGATACGCCAGATACGTCACTCCCACTACTGTTGCTGTCAGCACGGCCAATGTGATCAAAAACACAAAGATCAGTTTCACTTCGCCGCGGTCATTTGCCAAACATTTTCCCATGATTTAACCTCCTATTATCTACACATTCTTCTGATTTTTGTAATCTTCAGTGCTGATATTTGCAGTTTATCATATGCGGAATCCACCGTCAACCGATCGGATAATTCTTCACAAAAAAGTTGCAAAGTGTAAGGAATCCTTAAAAAATCCCCCTGTTTCAGCTTCTTGCCATTTCGGGCAATGTTTTGAAACAGGGGGCTTTCGTATTTGTATTTTTATGGTTTAAGTTTTATCCATAAAGCGGGCCGGACGCCGTGGTTGGCGTCATCGACTTTGCTGCCGACGTCGTAAATGACGTGACCGCCGGGGAGAACGATGTGGCCATAGATAGTAATATCTGCGGCTATTGTATTTTTGTGACCGGGCGTCCGCAACCACCACGACGCTTCCTCTCCATCAGGGAACGTTGTTATACGGGAATCATTATCTTCGAAATACTTTTGCGCTTCTTCGATCGACAAAACGAACACTTTATCCACTGTGTCCTCTCCGCCCGGCGCCCCTGCCCACGAATCATCATCATTGCGAACATTGGTATCCGCTATGAGTTCCTGTTCTTCCGCAGAAAACGCCTGCACCAGATATTCTGTATTCAGCCAGTTTCGAAGGGAACATGTGCTCCAAGTCACATCTTTGAGTACTTCATTATAGGCTTTATGGCATATCGCATATTTGCTCAGGAGAAGCAGTTCATCATCTGTTTTATCCAGTACGATCCACTCATTTACATCATCATAGTGTCCAAAACAGATCGTGTCTCCTATATTCGGAGATCCTATACTTTTGATCAGTTCCTTCATCACCACATCATCATTCGGTTTCTGCTTCAGGACCACGAACAAAGAGATGCCAGCAATGACCCCCACCAGAGCCAATTCAGCCACTCTCGTTAAGCGCTTTTTTCTCTTTTCCCGTGCGGTTTTTTTACGCGCATCGTCACTCTCCTGCTCTTTCGATTTTGCAGCCGATTTCTCGCTCTCATCATCCGAAGGCTCGAGTTTCACCCAGGTCCCGCAACGGTCGCACACTCCGGCCGTCGCACCGGGCTCAACTCCGATATCCCCACCGCATATTTTACATTTGCAAGGTCCCATGCTCATGCCTCTCCCAATAATAGTTTACTCCGCCTTATCGGCAGATCTAGCCCGTATTCAAGTATTCTTAATGTATCTGCACTTGGGAAATGCACTGCAACCGTAGAATTCCATTTTACATATGTCCGGTTTGCTAATGAGAACAGATCGGAATACCTGTTTTCAGCGCAGAGCTCATCTGCGGCTCCTTCCAATCCTTCGGTTACGTCCATGTAAAGTTTACCACAATCGCGCCAATCGACAAAGCCTCGCCTTGTATTATTTGTAAAAGCTTTTGTCATGAGCTTTTTATATTCCTGCAGTCTCATCGTTCTCCCACATCTTTTCTACCCTTTTCATATATCTTCTCCACCGTTTTACGAACTGCTGATCACAGATTCAAGCTATCGATATCCAAAAGAAAATCGTACATATTCATGATCAGAATTCCTTGATCGTTTCTCCATACCGGTGTATCGGAGTTCACGACAATGATCTTCTTAAACGAATCACCTATATGCATAAAAGGCGCCTGCTCCTGGTCCATTTTTTCCTGATCAGGCACTGCAAAGGCCGACTGAATATAGTATCTCTGGCTCCCCCGGTTCGCAACGAAATCTACTTCCAGTTGCTTTCGATGGCCATCGGTTCTCGATTCTATGATTCCAACATCCACGTTGTACCCTCTGTAGATCAACTCATTATAAATGATGTTCTCCATAATATGCGTTTGTTCGTACTGTCTGAAGTTCAGAAAAGCGTTTCGAAGCCCCATGTCGGAGTAGTAATATTTAGACGGGGTACTGATATATTTTCGCCCTTTGATATCATATCGTTCCGCTTTTTGAATGATAAAACTCTCCTGAAGGTAAACAAGGTAATCGGCAATCGTAGGCATAGAGATCCCTTTTATACCATTGCTTTTGAAGGTATCGGAAATCTTCTGCGGATTTGAAAAAGAACCAACGGAAGAAGCAATAACCTTCATCAGCTCTTCCATGCCCTCTCCGTTTCGAATGTCGTACCTTTCCATAATATCCCGAAGGTATATCTCCTTATTCAATCGCTCGAGATAACCGCATTTATCCTGTTCACTTTTTTCAGAGATTATATGCGGCATGCCGCCATAAAGGCTGTAATCCCTCCAAGCATCTGCCTTTTCTTTACCTGATGCAGGATAAAACTCTGAAAATGACAACGGCGCTATGTGAACCTCATCTCCACGTCCCCGAAACTCCGTCATAATATCTGTAGACAGAAATTTGGAATTGCTCCCGGTAACATATACATCCACGTTCTCTTTTCTAAGAAGACCATTTAAAACGCCATAAAGTCGAATCGGTACATCCGGATTCTTCATTTCCTCTTTAGATATGGCATATTGTGCCTCATCTATGAATATATAATAGGTTTGCTTCGGATCCGACATTTTCCCCTTGATATACGCATAGAGTTTATGAGGATCGGTATATTCCACATAGTCAACATCATCCAGAGGAACCGTAATAATATGATCCGGTGATACGCCCATCTGGATCAAGCGATCATAGAACAAGTGGAATAACAAGTAGGACTTTCCGCTTCTTCTGAGACCCGTTATGACCTTGATCGATCCATTGTTCATTCGACTGATCAGACGGTTCAAATACACATCTCTCTTTATTTCCATATCGAACCTCCTTATTTTAGATTTTTGACATTTTTGTCAATTTTCTAAAATAATTATACCGAATTCCTCACCTAATAGCAATGCCTATTTTAGATTTTTGTCAGTCTCGTCAGTTTTCTTAAATACATTGCGTTCATTCAAGATCCTTCCGCCCAGGCGTCATTCATTGCCCGCGGTTTCCTTACTCAGGGACTTTCGCGCCACGTAGGCGTTCTCCAGCTTACGCATGGAGGTCTCGTAGGAGTCGGCGCTGTCTTGCAGGGTTTCCTCGTACTCGGAGTAGACCTGCTTGAGGAAGGCCTCCTCTTCCTCCTGCATGTCTGCGACGGCGGGCTGGCGGAGTTCCTTCAGCTTCAGGATCGTGTCCTCGAACTTGTCGTTTGCAAAGAGGTAGGTCAGGAAGCCGTCGTCGTTGTCGTGGAAGCGCTTATCCAGGTATTGGTCCAGGTAGCGCAGGGAGACGCGCCTGCTGTCTTCCTGAACGCCGAGTTCGACGATGTCGCGGCAGATCTTCGTGACAAATGAGCACACGTCGATGTTGTACTCTGCGGCCATCTCGCAAAGGGCATCGCATTCATCTTCCGTAAGGGCTACTTTAATGTTTCGTATCTGTCTGTCTTTCATATTCTCTCCTCAACACATCCCGGCAGGGGCAGGCGATCGATCTGCCCTGCCCCTGCTTCCCGTGGGATCATTTTCTTCTGTAACCTCCCCGTTTAGCTGAAATCAATCCGAGGTACTCACCCGGTCAGGAATATCTTCCTGATTGATTCCGTATGTATTCCAACTACTAAATAAAGACGGTTCACCCTCATGATCGGGATCATCCGCATTCGGATTGCTATAGGCCGTATAAACATGGATCATATGGTCGAAAGGGATGAATTCTTTATTCGCATTTTCCGCTGTGTAAAATGAAGGGGCCTTATTTCCGATATACGCCAGCCCGCTGCCCAGATAGCGTTCGATCATTTTTTCAGGATGTTGCTCTATATCCTCTCTGGTCAATGTACCTTCGGAATGTCCCCCGCCATATTTCTCTACAAATGGAATATTATTAAAGCGATCAAAATCGATCGAATCGTAGAGCTGCTCATCCCGGAATATCATTACATTAAACCCGGACACCAGATCTTTCGAGTAATAATCGGTATACCCCGTGAGAACATCGTGCACATTATTCGTTTGTTCTTCATCCGGGCAGCATACATAGATGTTGTAATATCCGGCTGTATAATCGGTATTCGTCGGGCTTTTGTATACGTGGTATTTCGAAGTATACTCACTCAAAGCTGCTCCGAATCTTTCCATGTATTTTGCTTCTTTCCTCATGATCTTGTAGTTATCATCTATCCACATATCCCGCTTTGAGTCATGATAGATGCCGCCACCATGCTTATTCTTAATGGTAAATGCATCCACATAACCGCCTTCGACGGTCAGCCCGTATTCCGGGTTTATAACCACCAGGCCGTACCTATAAGCATCCTTTATGTTCACATATTTGGAGTAGAATGTGGCCAGATCCATAGAAAAAGAGGAGGTTTCATAACGACCGTAGGGTGTTTTTGAAACGATCTCCACCTCTACTTCATCCTTATACGTTTGATAAACATAGTCTTTCACATATTCGATGATCTCTGCCTCGCTTAAAGGGTCTGCTTCCACTTTTCCAACCTTCGATGAATCTTCATAAGTACCGCATGCCACGCAAAAAAGCGACAACACCATCCACACCAGAAGCAGCTGTTTTTTGTGTTTCATCTTCTTCATAATGCCATTCCCCTTTCTCCTGTCAGTTCAGGTTTTTGAAATAAAAATATGACACATGGTTCATTCGTCGCGGGCAGGTACCCTGTCTTATTCTGCTCCGGGACAGCTTACTTCTGTCTCCCAAGTAGATTTCCTATAGGGTATGGCTGATGCCTCGAAAACTATACGAGGATGCCGTAGCGTGTAAAATAAAATGCCAGAGCCAATGCCCAGACTACAACAAAACAGCCGTAGATGGTCTTGAATAACGACGGAAGGCTGTCTTTCTTTACTACAACGACTACGCCGAAAACACCGCAGAGCAGACCGCAGACAGCGATCGCCAGGCTGAAGATGCCGATGCCGGTCGCGTTCAACAACAGGAATTCACCGCCTGTCGAACCGCGGAGCAAAAGCGGAATACCTGCATCCGATACATGCTTATCCATGGCTCTTTTCAGTTCACTGTCGGTTACTTTCGTCTTGAAACCCGTGACTTTAATGCCGTTCCCGTCCTTAGCGTCTCCGTCCGGGAAATTATTATCAAACCATTTCTTACTTGCGCGAACGTAATAGATCTTCTCCGTATTCGCATCGGCTCCCAGCCAGTAATGATCCGTTCCCAGCGGGATGATACCCTCTAACTTATGGGAGTAGTCGATCCCTCCGTAGATCGAGAGCAGGTTCAGTTCCTGTTGACGCGACGGGTTCCACAGGATCGAATACGCATTGAGCGACGCGATGACGATCACAGCGCCGAGTAGCAACATGATAAATACAACACTCAACTTTTCTTTCATTTTCATTCTCCGTTTTCTCAAATAAATATCCCCGACACAAACGTGTCGGGGATATTATATCATTTGTACGAAATCGTTTCAAGTTTATTTGTCTTCGTTCACGAACTGGGACAGGAACTTCCATGCGTTCTCGTTGGTGTGCTGACGGCACTCGTGGATCTGTCCGCTGACGCTGGCGAGCGCGGTGCGGCATACGCCGTCCTCGCTGTCGTAGTAGCGGATGGTGAGGGTGCTGCCGCGGGACTCGTCGTATACCTTCTCCTCGCGGTCAGGTGTCTCGCCGTAGATCGGCTCATCCCACTCGTCCTTCTTCTCGTAGTCGAGGTTGAATTTCTTCTTCAGGCGGTTTACCTCTGCCAGGTAGGTGATGCGCTCCAGACCGCTCGCTGCCTGGAAGGGCAGTTCGGGCAAATGCGACTTCTCGCCGCCGGAGTAGAACACGGGCTTCGCCACGGTTTTGTTGAGCCAGTCGCCTGCGGGGCGGCCGAACGGGTTGTTGTATACGGGGAACAGGGCGGATGCCGGTGCGAAGCCGGCGAATTCCTTCGGGAACTCCTCGAAGCAATTCCAGGTCTTGCCGCTGCCCATCGAGAAACCGGTCGCGTAGATGCGCTTCTCGTCGATGTTGTAGCGCTGCTTCAGGCCTGCCAGGATCTCCACTGCTTCCGTCGCGGTAACGAACTGATGGTTCTCGATGGAAACGAAGAGGAAGTTATTCTTGTGAGCAACTTCCCACCAGCCTGCTACGAAAGTCAGGTACATGGAGGTGTCGCCGCCACCGTGGAAACCGAGCATCATGGGCGCCGGTCCGTTATCGAACAGGTCGTTGTTGTAGTATGCGAAGTAGCCTACCTTATGGGTGGGCTCTTTGATCATGCGGTTGTCTTCGGAGGTCTTTACCTCAACGTAGCCGACGTCCTCTGTCATGCCGAGTTCAGGGAAATCGGGCTCGATCTCCATGTTGCCGCACCACATTTTAAACTTGCGTACGAAGGCCTTGAAGTCTGCCTTGTAGTCTGCCTTATCCTTCACGAGCAGGTTCTTGCATCCGGCAAATGCAGCATTGACCTCGTCAGAGTTGCCGACGCTCAGGATGCCGATATCCGTGCGCTCGGGCTGCGGGATCACGCTGAGGCGCTCCATGGAACACATAGCCGGGGTGATCTCGCCGGGACCCCAGAGGTACTCGCCCTGGAGGGTCTTAAGCAGGTTCTTCGCTACGTAATCAGCCGATGCGCCGTAGCTGTAGATGTCTGCGCGGAAGATCGCGCCGCGGATGGCGTAACCTTTGAATGTGCGGGTGAAGAAGTCGTTGAGCGGGACGATGCCGTCCTCGTACTCGGGGCTCATCTTCGTCTCGGCGATCAGGGACGCGTAGATGTCGTCCGGTGCCTGCGCCCAGCCGCCCTCTGCGGTCGGGTAGATAAAGAGAACTGCACTGTCGACAGCGGATGCGATGTCAGCCAGTCCGCTTTCCTTAGCGAACGTGATCGCGTCTTCCATGCTGCGACGGTTCTCTTCAAATACCAAAAGGTAGGGTGCGCGGAAACCGTAGTTGTTGACTTTACCGTCGATCTCGGTAGCCGGCAGGTACACCTTCAGATAAAACTTTTCAAATTCTCTCTCCCAATACTTTCCGCCGTCATCACATTTATAGACTGCGGGTCTTTCCATAAAAGCCATATGAATCTCCTTTTCTGTTTTCATTTATCGTTATAAATTTCGGCTCAAAAATCAACAGTGTTATTATACCACAGAAACAGAAATAAGACAAGGGGAAGGTCCCCCTTGCCTTATACTGTTGAGAGGTATTTTGAACTAGATCGTTGCTCTTCTATCTTGCTTTTACGACATACAGCAAGTTAGCATCTTATATGTCGTGATTCCTTCCCGTTCCGGCATTGCTTTACGACATACAGCGTTTGGGCTTCGTAGGTGTCGTGATATACTTCTCTTTTTCTTGCATCTTACGACATACAGCGTTTGAACTTCGCAGGTGTCGTGTTGCTCTTCCTTCTTGCTATTCTTTTCCGACATGCAACACGATTGGGCATGCAGATGTCGTAAGGAAATTCGAGGTGGGCGAATGTGACACCGGGGACGGTTCTCGTTGGCACGTCGCCGTCTTACTCCCACACCCGATATGTCTCGACCGGATGTTTTTCCAGGCAATGCTTCATCAGGTTCACCCAGCTGATGCAGTGATCTAGGATAATGGAATCGGAGGTGATGACGTTCGCGCAGTCCCACAGCGCGCGGTCGACATCGCGTAAGATGCGGATGTCCGGGCGAACGCAGTACCCCTCTCCGATCTCGGCGATCAGCGTCTTAAGCCGCCCGGAGTTCGAGACGGGCTCGTCCAGCAAGATATGCGCCGTTTCGACGTGCATTTTCTGCAAGGTCTCAAATAGCATCCGGACCGCCTGCTCCGTCTCCGGGATGATCCGGTACGTCCCGCGCAGCGACGCCAGGTCGCGGATAGTGCCGTCCATGCAGGACAGCAGCACGGAGTCGCTGAGCAGGACTTCCAGTGTAATGATCGTGTTGAAGCCGTCGATCCAGACCTCGCCGCCGGTAACCGTTTCCAGTTCCTTTGCCTTTCGCGCCGCCAGCGCCTCTTTGGGGTCAATGCTTCGCACCACCGCCAGGCGTTGCCGCTCGGACAGCAGAAAATGATTTCCGACGAAGGTCGACGCCGACTTCAGGTCATACCCCTCATCGATCAGATAACCGATGTGCCGCGATGCCCGCCGCATCGTTTCCAGCGCCTCCGGCGCAAAATTGCGCGCATCCTCCGGCACATATCCCCGTTTTGCATCCATGGTCCATCCTTTCCGGGAGGCGCGTATGGTCGTTTGCCTCCCAAAACAGGCCAAGGAGACAGCCCCTTGGCCTATTTCAAGCATATCTGCTGCTATATCAGGCATTTTTACTGCTGTATCAAGCCGCCGTGGAAGCAACACTCGTAGATCACTTCACCTTTGTAGCGGATGAGCTCCGTTCCTTGAAACCAGTCAAAGGTTCCGGAAACCTCGCAATCATATGAATAATCGCCATTCGTGTACTGCGCCGGTCCTCGGTAAGGTTTATCTAACGGAACACGAAGCAACGCTTCTTTCAAAAAATCGCCGCTGAAGTTGGCACCGATGACACGTCCCACGTAATTCATGCTCCATACGGGGATCTTCCGGATCCATAGGGCTTCCTCTCCTGCGAATTTGTCTCCGCCTAAGTAGGTGTCATAATACGTTAGTTCACCTTCCCGATAGATCAGGTCGTGTGATCCCGGCCGGGTCGATGTCGTCTCCGCCCCCTTACCGGCGTAGGTCGCTTGTTTAGCTCGTATCAAAAACTCTATGATCTCATGGTCCATAAATTCATCCTCTCTTTCGGTTAAAAATCAACTGCTTTCCTGATACAAATATACCATGGGCTAGCTGATTTGTATATACCAGTCCCCACCCATGTTCTATATCTTCGACTTACACAAAGCAAGTTTCTCTTCAACTAAAAGGCTAAGGGAAACGCTGAAATCGCGTTTTCCTTAGCCAGACAAGCCAAAAATCAAGTTTCTGTCCTTTTTTATACAGCTATGCAGTAACTGTAAAAGAAGAAGTAATGTACGATGGCTCCGGCCAGTACGAAGAAGTGCCAGATGAAGTGGAAATACTTCTTGTGGACTACGTAGAATACAATGCCGGTCGTGTAGAGTACGCCGCCCATGATCAGCAGGAAGAGGCCGCGGGCGCTCACGAGGTCTACGACGGTCTTGCCGAAGAGCACGACGCTCCAGCCCATGATGACGTAGAGGCCCAGGGAGAGCATCTTCCACTTTTTGAGGTCGATCGCGTTTAGTGTGATGCCGGCGATGGCGCAACCTGCGTTCAGTCCGAAGAGCAGCCAGCCGCGGGCGCCGCCGATCAGCGACAGGGTCAGCGGGGTGTAAGAACCCAGGATCAGCAGGAAGATCGAGCAGTGATCGAATACTCGCAGGATCTTCTTCACATTGAAGTTCGTGATCGAATGATAAAGCGTCGAATTCATGAAGAGGATGAACAGCGTGCTCCCGTAGATCGCGGAGCTGACGATGTCGATCGCCGTCCCCTTCGTCGCCGCGCGAACGATCATGCAGACCATGCCGGCGATCGCAAGTGCCGCGCCGACGCCGTGGGTCACTGCATTTCCGATCTCCTCTCCCACTGTCTGGTCGTTCACCTTAAGGGGTTTTGCGGTCGCGGCCGATGCCTTCGCCGCCGACGCTTTCATGCTTTCAAATACTATGCTATTCTTTATATTCTTTTGATCGATCGTCATATTCTTTTCCATAACTATCCTCCTATCCCACGCGTTTGAAACTATCCATGTTGCGTGATGTAGTTTTCAATACTATGTTACAACGCATCACTGTTTATGTCAAGTGGTTTTTGAAATCTTAAGGGAAATGAAAGAAATAGCGGAGATATTTGACTTTTTCCGTAATACATGATAGACTGAAAGGTACGTTGACTGCCTAGCGGTCAATGCTATCCACATATCGATCACCCATTTTATACTTGAAACAACTATTGGAGAACACTCATGTTATATAGAAACCGGCGCCGCCGCTTCACTCTTTTGCTTATTTTATGCATGGCGGCCATGACCCTCTTCGGCTGTCAGATGATGCCGTGGGCAGACGAAAGCACGCTTTCGGAGGAGACCGACGATACCACGGAGGTCGCCGTAACCACGCAGGAGGACACGACAGCGGCAGACTCCTCAGAGGAGCCCCTTCCGCCCGAGTCGGAGTACACGGCCATCGACATCACGATCGACTCGCCGATGACGAGTGATACGACCGAAAACAAAACAGAAGAAAGCGAAGACTCTTCCGTCATCGACATCACCATGGAAACGCCCGAAACCACGGAAGCGCCCTCCTTTGAAGCCAGTGGCGACATCGGATACTACGGGGATAACCGGAACTCGAAACTGCCGAAACTGCCGAATTCCGTACTCCGGCCCGCCGTTCCATTGACCGCGGCCTCCTATCAGGCAGCGACCCGCTACAATTCAACAACGAACACCTTCCGCTTAGCGCAGGCCATCCGTAAGGCGAAGGCCGGCCAGCCCGTGACCATCGGTGTGCTCGGAGGCTCGATCACACAGGGTACCGGAGCGTCCACACCCGCGAACAGTTACGCTGCCATCGTGGAGACCTTCTGGCGTCGGACATTTCCCGACTGCCCCCTCACCTTCATCAACGCCGGCATCGGCGCGACCGACTCCTACCTCGGCATGCACCGCGTTTCCTCTCTCCTGAGCGCAAACCCGGACTTCGTCATCGTCGAGTTCAGCGTTAACGATGGTGCGGATGTTTCTTATCAGAAATACTACGACAACCTGGTGCACCGCATCCTGACTGCTCCGTCCCAACCCGCTGTCCTGCTTCTGTTCATGACGGCCGCACGCGGAGAAGACGCGAGCGCCTACCATGTTCCGACCGGTGTAAAGTATCATCTTCCGATGATCTCCTTCCGCGAGGCAGTCTACCAGCGCGTGCTCTCCAACGAGTTCAGTTGGAGTGATATCCTGACGGACTCCGTTCATCCGAACGATAAGGGCCACAGCCTGGCCGCACGTCTGGTCATCTATTACCTGCAGACCGTCATCGCAAATACCGAGGCGGGCAATGTATCCCTTTACTACAACGTTCCCGAGCCCGGCGCGGTAGATTATGCCCGTGCCGAGATCTACGATAGCCGCACCTTGACCCCTTCGGCAAATGTTGGCTTCGTGACCGGCACGAGCGACAGTGTTTTCTTCCGGAACGGATGGTTCTATTCCAAAACAGCCAGAGAGGAAGAAACGGCGGCCGAGACCTCATCTTCATTGACCGTTGAGATCGTGGAAGTTTCGGACGCGAAACTCGAAGCGCCGCTCGCTCCTGTGCTTACGCGCGTCATGGATTCCCTGGCCATGGGTGCAAAGCAGGATTCAAAGACCCCGGAAACCACGAAGGCGCAGGAAACGACAAAAGCGCCCGAGACCACGAAAGCACCGGAAACCACGAAGGTGCCTGAGACTACGAAGGTACCCGAAACTACAAAGGTACCCGAGACCACGAAGGTGCCTGAAACTACGAAAGCACCCGAGACTACGAAAGCACGCGAGACCACAACGGCTGCAGAGACCACGACCGTCGAGGAGACCACGGCTCCCGAAACCACAACTGCTGTCGAAAGTTCAGCCGCTGTCGAGACGACCGAGGCAGATCCCAACGAAGTCGTGCCCGAGATCACATTTACCGTAAACGCTAAGAATATCGGCGTTCTGTTCCACGTTTATCGCGACGGGACCGGAATGGCCATGCAACTTTACATCGACGATAAGCTCGTGGGCACGCTGAACGGTTGTGACACGACCGCAGGTCCCGATTACGAACTGAGTCTCGAATACTATACATCAAACGCTCCCTCGGAGCACACGATCACGATCAAACCGGCCCCGGGCACCGCGGGCACGCGCTTCTCCATCGAAGGTCTGCTCCTTTCGTAATGCTTCTTCACGAGAAAAGGAGGAATATCATTTCATGCGATTTCCGTTCCAACTGAATAGATCCGTACGCGTAAGAGCCGCGCGACTGTTGCTGTGCATCGGCCTCGCCCTCAGTGTGAGCGCGTGTGAAGGCGGCGGTCCGGGCGACGAGGTTTGGGAGCCCGAGACTGCGAAGCAAAGCACCATCGGCGTACCGAAGACGACCGCGGCGCCTCCTACGACCGAGGCTGCGACACAGGCCGGCACATCCGCCCCCGAGACATCGGCCCCGGATGCATCGGCTGCAGATCCTTCGGCGGCCGCCTCTTCCGAAGCAGTCGTAACGACCACGGAAGAAGAAACCACCGAGCCTTATAACGAGCTCGACTGGATCGACTATGAAGTTAAAAGCAAACTGACCGAGGAAATGTATGAGGCCGCCACAAAAGGCTTAGGCACGGACAATACATTCCGCATGGCCAATGTCATCAAAAAGGCGCGGGCCGGCGAGCCGGTCACCATCCTCGCATTCGGCGGCGTAGCCACCGCAGGCGAAGGCGCCACGAAGGTCGAACGATCCTTCGACTACCTGCTTCGCGACTACTGGAAGCAAACATTTCCCGACAGCGAACTGACCATCGCCCGGGACGTTGCCAGTGCGACCGATCCCTACTACGCGCTCCACCGCGCGGCGATGTTCATCGGCCTGAAGCCGGATCTGGTGCTGATCGATTTCTCCAGTTTCAGTTCCACAAGCCCGGCCGTAGCGAACGTCACGGTCTACCTGGAGAACCTGGTGCGGCGTTTTATGACTGAGGAGACCCAACCTGCCGTCATGCTCTTCTATCTCTCGACGGAAGTCCAGTCGGAGGATAAGGATCCCCAGCGGACCATCGCCGTACGTTACCGTCTCCCCATGATCTCGTTTTACGACGCAGTCGAAAACGGCCTGGAGACGAACGTATACGACGACCGCGCGGCCCTGACCACCGGTATGAACACTCTGACGGACGAAGGCCAGACGATCCTGGCCGCCATCCTGGAACGCTATTTCAACAACGTACGCGCCGCTGTGCGCTCGAATAAGACCAACACCTCCTACGTTCTCCCGAACAGTTCGGAGGATGCATCCCGCTACAGTGGTTCCCACATCGCGGACAATGCAAACATCCGGCCTTCGGCTAAGGCCGGCATCGCGAAAGGAAGCCCCGTCAGCCCGGATTATCCGAACGGCTGGAGCTCGAACGCTCCCGGTTTTGAGATCACCTTCAAGATCACGGCGCGCAACTTAGGCATCCTGTACCGCGCCGTTCCGGATCCTGCCGGAGCAGAGGTCGACGTCTTCGTCGACGGCAACTACTTCAAAACATTTTCCTGTGCGGACACCACATTGGCCGCCCCCTGCGACCGCAGCGTCGAGCTGTTTTGCGCGGGAAGCAAAGGACAACACGTCGTGACCCTGCGCCAGAAAGCAGGCACCGCAGGCTACTTCTTCGCCCTGCTGGCTCTGCTGGTTTCATAATAAGCGCAACAACCGAATACAATACAAAACGGGCTGTCGTTTCCGACAGCCCGTTTCTTTTTACTCTTTCAGCGCCTGTACCATGTCGATCTTTCGGATCCTGCGGGACAGCAGCAGCGTCGTGACCGCCGTGCAGATGAACACGATGCAGCAGACGAGCGTCAGGCTCGCACCTCGTAACTCTGCATAGATCCTCAACGTTGCATTGGAAAATGTCGCGCAGTACACTTTCAGGAACCGAAGCCCGAAAGGAATGCCCAGCAGGGTGCCAAACGTGAGGATGATCACATTCTCAAAGGATGCCAGTTTGCGGATCTCGCCAAAATGGAAACCGAGTACGCGGAAGGTGTTGTATTCCTTCGTCCGCTCCAGAAAACTGAGGATACTCAGATTGTAAAGCACGATGACTACGAGCGCAAAAGCGACCACCTTCATGAGCGTAAACACACCCGTCAGTTTTACCTTGAAATCCATGAGGTTCCGTTCCTGCTGCGTCCGGCTCATGATCTGAGCGACCCGCGCGTCGTTTTTGAGTTCATCGACGCGGTCCGTGTCACCACAGAACATGTGGGACGGGCGGAAATCTGCTCCCGCGTCGGTCCAGCATTGACCGCTGATATAAAAGGCCTGCGGCATGCCCGAGGGAATCTTTCCCGTGATCGTAAAGGTGAAACTGCGGTCGGAGCCGGACGGGAAGAGTTCGACGCTGTCGCCGACGTGCAGGCCCAGTTTGTCGGCCATGCCCTCGGTGACATAAACGCCCTCACCGATCTGCTCCCCGTCGGTCGTCTTAAGTCCAATGTACGGGCCTTCGGAGTAGATCGTGACCGGCTTGAAGCAGGAGTTGCCGTCAAAGGTCACGCGGCTCTGCATGGTCTGGATGAACTGACCGCTAAGTTCCTCACGCAGTGCCTCGACTCCGTCGGACGCGCCCGTCGTGTTCAGCGTCAGTTTGTACGAATACAGGAACTCCTCGCTGTAGGTCTTCGACGTGAGCCCTGATATCGAATCCGGCGTGCCCGAGCCGACGATCAGCAGCATAAAACTACCACATACGCTGACGATACCCAGAAAGATGCGCACTTTATGCACAGCAGCATCACGAATGGTCCATTTCATTCCGAAGCCTGTACGGTTCCAGATGTGGCCAATGCGCTCGATCCAGGTCGTTTTGGCGTGTTTTGCGTTGTTCTTTGAATACTCGGCGGGAAGGCCCTTCAGCGCCTTTCTAGCGGCCAATACCGAGGCCAGCACGGACAGTGTGATGATCGACAAAATCACGATCAGCGAGCCGAACGTGTGGCGGATCGTCCAGTCCGGAAGCGAGATCATGGCCTTCTGCGTCGACAGGATCGCTTTGGAGAACGGGAAGGAGCCAAGATAACCCAGGCCGGCTCCAAGCACACTGACGAAAAGACCGTAAAGCGAATAGTAGACGGCCAGGCTGCGGTTAGAAAAACCAAGTGACTTCAGCGTTGCGATATCGGCCGATTGTGCATCGATCAAACGTTTGATCGTCGTGCGCATGGACAGGATGGCCAGCAGGATAAAGAGCGATGAGAACAGCAGAGAGACTCTACGAAGGTTTCCCGCTTGATCACTGACGAAGGCGACATCAAACAGCGTATCGCGGTCGTAATATGCAAGAAAGCGCTCGCCCAGGAGATCATTGACCGTGTCCTTCACCGCCGAGTCGGCGCTCTCGATCTCCAGCAGATTGCAGTCGATCGGGATCCCGAGTTCGGCGCGCAGATCCTCGCTCATAAAACCGTAGCCGTACTGCTCGTGCTCGGGGATGTAGTAGTCGGTCGTTCCGACGTAATGCGCATGCTCGGCGGACATAATGATACCGGCCACCTGCGGATGGGACGTGTTACCGTTGAAGGAGATCTCGATGGTCTGCCCGATAGCGATCCCGTTTTCCTCAGCGTAGTCCGAGTCGATCCAGATGCTTCCGGCCCGTGCGCCGTCATAGCGGTCTCCGTTGATCAGCTTCATCGAGTCAGCACTCTCGCCCTCCGGCAGGTCGAGACTGAGGTAGGACTCCCTTCCCTCTGCATCCAACGCGGAAACATTGATGCGCAGGCGCTTCGATACTGAAGTGACGCCGCGCATGTCGCGGATCGCGGCGACATCGGTGTCGGTAATGCAGGTCGCAAATACCCATTCATTTGCCATGGAAGTTTCCTCGATATAGGCGTCGAACCCGGTCTCGATGCCATACCAGATGCCCTCCAGCCCGCTGTAGATCACGACCGAAAGCATGGCCAGCAAAAGGACGGCGGCGAATTGAAGTTTGAATTGTTTGATGCTCCGAAGCATCTTTTTGAACAAATATTTCATTGTGCTTCCTCCAGGATCTCCTCCACACGTTCATCTGCCACGATCCTACCGTCGCTGAGACGGATCACATGATCCGCGATCTTTGCGACGTCGGGATTGTGCGTTACCACAACGACGGCCGTTTCCGGGTTGCGGGAGTATCTCCGCAGCAGATTGAAGATCCTCTCTCCCGTTGCGACGTCCAGCGCACCGGTCGGCTCATCACAAAGCAGCAGTTTCGGGGATTTCGCGACCGCACGAGCGATCGCCACACGCTGCATTTCCCCGCCGGAAAGCTGGCTCGGGAAGTTCTTCATGCGCTTCTCCAGACCGACATCCCGCAAGATCCCCTCGACATCCGTCGTGTTTCCGTTGAGAGCCGCCGCGATGCCAACGTTCTCAAAGGCCGTCAGATTCTCCACCAGATTGTAGAACTGGAATACGAAGCCGACGTTCTTTCTACGGTAATCGGTCAATTCTTTTTCAGAGAACGCCGAGATATCCTCGCCATTGATCAGGATCTGCCCGCTCGTCGGACGATCCATCCCGCCGAGCATGTTTAGCATGGTGCTTTTGCCAGACCCGGACGGCCCCAGGATAACTGTGAACTCTCCCTCGCGGATCTGCGCGGAAACGCCGCCCAGGGCTGCGATCTCCTCGCTTCCCGACTGATATTTCTTAACGATATTCTTGATGGTTACCATAATCATTCTCCTTTTTCGGGTTGATCAAAGTGACACACTTGTGTAACTTTTGATAGTATGCTATAATAGGTTTCGACTTTAGTCAACACTTTCGGCGAAAGATACACGCTCTTCAGATTTTTGTGTCACTTTTTGGAGGTACGTATGAATGAAACGAAAAATCCTTCGGCCCTGCGGTCGAAAAAGGAGATATTTGAAGCGCTGCTTCGGCTCATGGCGCAGCACCCTTACGAGGAGATCACGGTCAAACAGATCGCGCTCGAGGCGCAGTTGGAACGCAAGACCTTCTATCGCAATTTCACTTCCAAAGACGATGTTCTGGAAGCGATCCTCGACGAACTGATCGATGAATACAAGCACGATCTGATCACGATCCGCGGGGTTTCGCCGATCGAGATCATCTTCGGTTTCTGCATGAAGAAAAAGCGTCTGCTGCTCCTGTTCGATAAAAACAACATGATGTACCGCATTCTCCGCAAACTCAACACGTCCCTGCTCGAGAAGCACGAAGAGTTGAAGGCGCTCGGCCTGATCCCGCCGAATCTGTTCGGCGATCTGGATATGAAGTATTTGATCTCGGTGAATGTCGGTGCCGGCTGGAACGTCATTTGCCGCTGGGTGCACGAGGGCATGAAAGAAGACCCCCGCGAGATCACCGCAACACTGACACAATACATAATTCAACTGGGTGAATATGTGAAAATGATGGCCCAACTCCATCACGGAATGTCACACGCACCGCAATAACCGCAAAAAACCGCCAAGAGGCTTCCCTCTTGGCGGTTTCATGTTTTTTTCTTTTATTGGGATCGTTATGTTTTCGATTTAACTTGTTTTACTCAGCTTCCACCGTAGTGTCTGCTTCTGCCTCGGATGCAATCGCTGTCGTAGGCTCATCATCCGCTGCTTCGGTAGTTGCTACAGGCTCTGCTGTCGTCTCAACTTCATCCACTTTATCGACTGTCTTATAGTTCTTCAGGTACTCAAGGAACTTATCATAGTATAGCTGATACTCGAGTTCGTCTTCTGCCATAAGATCCGCAAGCTGATCAACACTCGTCAGCTCATCGTACTGATCTACCAGTTTCTGCTTGAACGCGTCGAGCTCGCCTTCTTTGATGTCTAAGCCTTCTTGACGGCAGATACCCAGGATAGTGAGCTTCTGCTTCGAATATGCCTGACCATTCTCCTTAAGCATGGACTCAAACTCATCCACTGTGATACCGGCACCATTCAGGTAGGTCACACGGTCAATGCCATAGTTCATGCAGATACGGTCTACATTGTAAAGCTGCTGCTGAACGTATTCATTGATCAGGCCTTCGTGTTGCTTCTTCTCTTCAATGACCGACATGATCCTTCCGAGAATGATGCTGTCGTGGTAGTTCTGTTTGATCTCCTCACTGGTCGCATCGTAGAATGCCTTATAGGTCGTGTATTTGTCTTTCGATTTCTCTTTGATCTGCTCGTCGGTAACATCCTGCATCTTCTGGACCTTCTTAATCGTTACCTTGAAGATCGCCTCCTTACCTGCGTAATTCGGCTCATGATAGTCCTCGGGGAAGGTCACCGGCAGGTCGAATTCAACGCCGGCCTTCTTACCGATGATGCCATCCTCAAAACCGGGGATGAACTTACCGGATCCGATACCCAACTCGGCGTCTTCAGCGGTTCCGCCGTTGAAAAGGATACCATTGATCGTTCCCTTGTAATCGATGATAACGAGGTCGCCGGGCTCAACGGCACGATCTACCGTTTCCCAGGAAAAGCCGTAATTCGATGCCAATGCAGCTGCAATGTTGTACTTAATGAACGCGTCCGATGCTATAACGTCGGAAGTCTTGATCTGCAGACCCTTTACCTTCGACATATCTATGTAATCATTTACATCGATCGACGCGAGGTCGATCACCGCACTCTTCGGGTCAGCGGGAACATACTCAGCTGTAGTGCTTTCTACGTCCGACGAAGTACCGGGAACATCCGCAGTTGTGTCGGCTGCGGTAGTAGCATCACCGCCGCGCTTCGGAGCACAACCGGTCATAAGGAGACCGACAGCAACCACTGCGGCGCATGTCTTTGTCATAAGTTTTTTACCAAAATATTTTTTCATAATATCTCCATTCGCGAAATGGTTTCGCTTTCTCAAAACTCGTCTTATCCAACACGTTCCGAGATTGAATAACACGAGGAAAGTTTAGCATACTACCTGCCGTTTTGCAAGCGTTTCGGCAAAAGTACACAAAGATTTCACAATTTCTCGAGTCGGCCGCTTTCGCGCTTTTTCAGTTTCGTCTCGGTGATGTCGAAGAAATCTTCATCGATCGAGATCATGGAGACTTCATGCGGGTTGAGCAGATATGCGCTCTTTACATACTGTCCGAAGCCCAGTTTTACGCCGCGCACGCCGGCCGCGGTCTTCTTCTGGAGCGGCACGTCGGACACCTGATAACGCAGGTACATCTTATCCGTCGTGATCAGGATGATGTGGCGCTTTATCTCGGGCAGAACGGCAACGACTGCGTCGCCGTCCGCCAGTTTCGTCGCTGCGATGGTCTTCTTAACGGAGAAGAATTCCTCCAAAGGCACACGCTTGATCAGACCCATCTTCGTGACGAAGATGTAGTTCTGATCCTTCGCTGCGGGATCGAGCGGGATGACGGTGACCAGGTTCTCCTTCGACGAATCGAGGTTGCAGACATTGTCCAGAGGGACGCCCTTATCCTTCGGTTTACACAGCGGCAGGTCGAGCACTTTCAGCTGGTGGAGCGTGCCTTCCGCCGTGAACAGGCCGACCTTCGACGTGTTCATGCAGGTGAAGACCACCTTATGATCCGCGAGCACGGACTCCTCGTTCTTCTGGTAGAGCGATACGTCCAGAGTCTTCGCGTAACCGAAGCGGTTCATGGCAAATACCACCGGAGTCTCAACGATGGGTGCTTCTTCGAAGACTGCCTCCTCGATATCCTCGATGCGCGTGCGGCGCTTCAGGCCGTAGCACTTCTTGATGTGGTCCAGGTCCTCTTTGATGGTGTCCATCATGACCTTGCGGCTCTTCAGGATCGCGGTGTATTTCTTGATCTTCGCGAGGGTGTCCTTATAATCCTCCTGCAAAGCGAGGATCTCGAGGCCGATGAGTTTCGACAGGCGCAGTTCGAGGATCGCCGTCGCCTGCGCTTCGGTGAAGTTCAGCTTCTGCGCTTCCGCTTTACTCTTTGTCGATTTGAACTTGATGCCGGTGATGTCGCCATTTACCAGGCAACCCTTCGCCATCTTGATATCTTTACTGCCGCGGATGATCTCGATGATGAGGTCAATGATGTCCACGGCGCGGATGAGACCTTCCTGGATCTCTTTCTTCTCCGTCTCCTTCTGCAGGAGCGTGGTGTATTTACGTGTGTTGATATCGATCTGGAAGTCGATGTTGTACTGCAGGATCTCGCGCAGGGACAGCGTCAGCGGCTTACCGTTCGCGATGGCCAGCATATTGACCCCGAAGGTATCCTCCAGTTTCGTCTTCTTGTACAGGCCCTGCAGTGTCTTCTCGCCGTCCGCGCCCTTCTTCAGTTCCAGAACGATCTTGATGCCTTCTTTCGACGACATGTTGGAAATGTCAGTGATGTCGGGCAGTTTCTTCGCTTCCACGAGGGCCATGACGTCGGACAGAAACTTACCGATGTTGGCACCGATCATGGTATAGGGGATCTCGGTGATCTCGATGTGGTCACGGTCCGCCTTACGCTTCGCGGGCACGAGCTGGGCCTTACCGCGGAGTTTGATCTTACCGCGTCCGGTCTCGTAGATCTCGAGGAGTTCACTCTTATTCGTAACATAGCCGCCGGTCGGGAAATCCGGGCCGGGCATCAGATTCAGGAGTTCCTTCGTCGATGCGTGCGGGTAGTCCATCAGGTACTTCATCGCGTCGATGACTTCCGCCAGGTTGTGCGTGGGGATGGACGTCGCCATGCCGACCGCGATACCTTCGGAACCATTGACCAGGATGTTCGGGATGCGGACCGGGAGTACGGACGGCTCCTTCTCCATTTCGTCGAAGTTCGGGATGAAATCGATGACGTTCTTATCCAGGTCTGCCAGGTAGACTTCCTGGGTAAATTTCTTAAGGCGGGCTTCGGTGTATCGCATAGCCGCCGCTCCATCGCCCTCGATGGAACCGAAGTTTCCGTGGCCGTCGACTAAGGCCATGCCCTTCTTAAAGTCCTGGGACAGAACGACCAATGCATCGTAGATGGAGCTGTCGCCGTGGGGGTGATATTTACCCATGGTATCACCGACGATACGCGCGGATTTACGGTGCGGTTTATCACTGTTTAAGCCCAGCTCGTTCATCGCGTAGAGTACGCGGCGCTGAACGGGCTTCAGACCGTCCCGCACATCCGGCACCGCACGTGAGGTGATGACGGACATGGAGTAGTTGATATAGGATTGCTGCATTTCTGCAGAATATTCTGTGGTTATAATGTTTTCCGGCATGTTTTCCTCCGATCAGACATCGAGTTCTGCTTCTTTTGCGTGCTCGTAGATGAAGTCGCGGCGTGGTTCGACGTCACTGCCCATGAGGATCTCGGTGACTTCATTTGCCAAACGGGCATCTTCGATCTTCACGCGCTTCATGTTGCGGCGCTCGGGATCCAGGGTGGTCTCCCACAGCTGCTGGGCATCCATCTCGCCCAAACCTTTGTAGCGCTGGAGCGTGAACGATTTGTGCGCCTTCTTGTATTTTTCGAGCGCGACGTCGTCGTAGAGGTACTCCTGCGGGCCGCGCGAAGGGATCGCTTTATACAGCGGCGGCATAGCGATGTAGACATGGCCTTCGCTGATCAGTTCCGGCATGAAACGGTAGAAAAACGTGAGCAACAGCGTGCTGATGTGCGCGCCGTCGACGTCGGCATCGGCCATGATGACTATCTTGTCATAGCGGAGCTTCGAGATGTCGAAGTCGTTGCCGTAGCCTTCCGAGAAACCGCAGCCGAATGCCTGTACCAGCGAGCGGATCTCAGCATTGGCCAATACTTTATCAATGGTCGCCTTCTCAACGTTGAGGATCTTACCGCGGATCGGCATGATGGCCTGGTATCTGCGGTCGCGCGCGGTCTTCGCGGAGCCGCCCGCGGAGTCACCCTCGACGATGAAGATCTCGCACTTCGACGCGTCGCGGCTCTCGCAGTTGGCGAGCTTTCCGTTGCCGTCAAAGGAGTACTTCGTCTTTCCGAGGAGGTTGGATTTTGCTTTTTCTTCGGCCTTGCGGATCTTCGCCGACTTCTCAGCGCAGGAGATCATGGCCTTCAGGGCATCGAGGTTTCGGTCGCAGTAGATGGTCAGCTGCTCTCCCGTCACCGCTGCAACGGCCTTCGTCGCGTCGGCGCTGCCGAGCTTCGTCTTCGTCTGGCCTTCGAACAGCGGGTCGGGGTGCTTGATCGCGACGATCGCGGTCAGACCGCAGCGCGTATCCGGACCCGTGAAGTTGATGTCCTTATCCTTCAGGATGCCGAGCTGACGCGCGTACGTGTTCAGCACCTGCGTGAACTTCGTACGGAAACCGGTCAGATGCGTACCGCCGTCGGAGTTATAGATATTGTTACAGTAACCGAGCGTCTTCTCCTCAAATGTATTTACGAACTGGAACGCGATGTCGACTTCGATCTTATCCGACGTTCCTTTGAGGGAAATGACGTCCGTCACTGCTTCTTTGCCTTTATTCAGTTCTTTTACGTAAGCACAGATGCCTTCGGTCTCATGGAAAACGACCTCTTCCTTCTCGCCTTTATGCTCGTTGATGAACACGATGCGCAGGCCCGGGTTCAGGTAGGCAGTCTCGTGCAGGCGGCTCTTTATCGCCGTCACGTTGTATTTGATCTTCTCGAAGATCTCTTCATCGGGCAGGAAGTTGATGCTGGTTCCCGTGAGTTTCGTCTTTCCGATGATGGGGAGTTTGCCGTCCTCGAGGTCGACCGTCGGGATGCCGCGCGCATAGGAGTCATAGTGGATGAAACCGCCGCTCATGACCTTAACTTCCAAATATTCGGACAGAGCATTTACCACGGACGAACCTACGCCGTGCAGACCACCGCTGGTCGCGTACGCTTTATTATCAAACTTACCGCCGGCATGCAGGGTCGTAAAGACCAAGCGCTCTGCCGGAACACCTTTCTCATGCATATCCACGGGGATACCGCGGCCGTTATCCGTGACCGTTACGGAGTTATCCTCCTCCATACGTACGGTGATCTCGGTACAAACACCGGCCAGATGCTCATCGACTGCATTGTCCACGATCTCGTAGATCAGGTGGTTCAGACCCGACGTGGTAACGCTACCGATGTACATACCCGGACGGACCCGGACCGCCTCCAAGCCCTCCAAAACCGATATACTACTGGCATTGTATTCGTTGTTCGCCATGAATGCCTCCCTCGAACTTACATATTTCACACAGGAATCGTCGGTGACTCACGCCACGCTTTTATGGATGAAGCGCCACCTCGGAAAAACCCAAGATATATTATAACCGAATCCACCCGCAAGGTCAAGGGATTGTGTTTGATTCTACTGTTATATCCCGTATCTTGTTATCATGGGCCAAAAATGTGTCAATGGGGACGGTTCCATTTGACACATTTTTGTTTCAGGCGGGTGGGGGTATCACAGCGAAAAGGCCTGGTCAAGGCCTCGCCGCATACGGCGGTGCTATGCAGCCTTGACCAGGTCTTTTCGCTGTGATTCACGGTGATCAAGGTCGTCGTAAGCCGGCTTACGCCGTCCCCGACGACCAAGGGCTAACAAACTCTTGTCTTTTCCATTGCGTGTTAGCTGATTTCGCACTTTCTTCGACCCTACGACGGGCATCCGGCTAACAAACTCTTGTTTTGCTCCTCGTTTGTTAGCCTCTCTCGCTATTCCTTCGCCCCTCCCGCGAACGTTCGGCTAATAAACTCTTTCTTTTCTTCTTGCTTATTAGCCATTATCGCCATATTCTCAACCCTCGGGCGCGCGTCAGGCTAACAAACTTTTGTTTTTCTTCTTGGCTGTTAGCCTGAGTATGAAATAATAATCGCTTCACGACAGTTCACCAACCTCCTAGATATGAATTACGACCTAGACGACGGTTCCCTTTCCATATGTCGTAATTTCATCCTCGCCTCATCTCTCTTTTACGCCCCACACGTCGCCACCCCGCCCACATGTCGTAATTTCATGCTTGCCACACCTCTCATTTACGACCTAAACGACGCCAACCCCGCCACATGTCGTAATTTCATCCCTCCTTGGCCGATGGAAGCGGCGCAAGCCGCCTTACATCGATCTTGACTGCCCCATATCACAGCGAAAAGGCCTGGTCAAGGCTGCGTTAGCACCGCCGCAGGCGGCTCGGCCTTGACCAGGCCTTTTCGCTGTGATACTCCTCCCTCTCGCCTTGCCGTGTGTCAACGGGGACGGTTCTTTTTGGCACACTCTCCGACCTTGGCGAGCATGGCCTCGGCGCTTGCTTACAATGCAATTACGAGCGGGCATGTGAATGAGCTGATGAAAAACACCGCACGCGAAAAGACGGATGAGGGGAGAAAAGCGATTTCCGAGATCGCTTTTCGCGCTCGCTGAGGTCGTTTTCATCAGGAAAACGGCCGAAGTCG
>JAFYZH010000099.1 GCA_017548765.1 Lachnospiraceae bacterium
AAGGACCGCGCACAGGAAGTGCAGAATGACGAGCTGACCGAGGCGCTCTCGAGCGAGCAGAGCGCGAGCAACCGCGGCGTCACAAAGAAGACATTGGCCTTCATGCTTTCATTTGCATGGAGAGAGAAGCGCAGCCTCTACCTGCTGTACCTGATCCGCTTCATCGGCAGCGCCCTCGGGCAGCTGAAGATCCTCCTGCTTCCGAAACTTCTGGTCGACGAACTCATGGCCGTGATCGGCGGCGAGAGCGCGGACCAGCACCTTAAGCGCATCATCGTATTTGCGGCGATCACCGTGGTGGCGGAGCTCCTGTCCAATGTTCTCATCAACATCGCGGACTCGAAGCGCAACGTCTACTCGCAGATTTTCAACACCTGCTTCTCCGAGATGCTTTCCGCGAAGTCCATGGGCATGGAATTTGCCTACACGGAGAACCCGAAAGTCCTGGATAAGCAGAACGAAGCGAAAGAGGGCATCAGCTGGTACAGCGGCGGGCTCGTATCCATCCTGGACTGCCTCTATCAGGTCGTTTTCAACCTCCTGCTCATGACGGTTTCCGTGGGCGTGATCGCGGTCTACTGTCCGCTGCTTCTGCCCGTACAGATCGTCCTGATGCTCCTGGTCTGCTACTTCAAATACCGCAACCAGCTCATCAACACGGAGTTCTTCCTGAAACTCGCGAAGGGCAACCGCATCTTCGGCTACGTCCTCTACGAGCTCGCGGAGTTCTGCTACGGTAAGGACATCCGCATGTACGACAGCGGCGACATGATGTGCAACAAAGGAGAAAAACTGGGTAAGATGCAGGTCGGCCTCTGGGCGGACCAGGCGCACCGGCAGCTGAAGAACGATTTCGGTTCCGATCTGGCCAATGCGCTCCGCGACGGCGTGAGCTATCTCTACATGGGCCTGCGCGTCCTGTGGGGTAAGATCACCGTCGGCGAGTTTACATTGTCCGTATCCGCTGCCTCCGCGCTCTACCAGTCCCTGATGGGCATCGGTCAGAACCTCCAGCAGGTCGGCGAGAAATGCAACTATGCTTACCGCTTCCTGGAATTCCTCGACTATCCCGATTCGGCCGTTCACGGCGACAAACCCGTCTCCGGCACCGAGCACGTCATCGAATTTTGCGATGTTTCCTTCAAATATCCGCGCGCGGAAGAGTACACGCTGCGTCATGTGAACATCACGATCCGTCCGAACGAGCACCTCTCCATCGTGGGACTGAACGGCGCCGGAAAAACGACCTTCATCAAGCTCCTGTGCCGCCTCTACGACGTCACCGAAGGCGCCATCCTCGTGGACGGCGTGGACATCCGCGAATACTCGGAGGAAGAGTATCGCAAACTGTTCTCCGTCGTATTCCAGGACTTCGCCATCTTTGCATTTTCCCTGCGTGAAAATATCGAGATGGGCAATGTTGAATTCGAGACCGACGATGCGGAAAGGCGCGACGCCTGCGTCCGCGAGACCCTGTCTCTGTCCGGACTGAAGGAGGACGCGGAGAAACTTCCGAACGGCCTCGATACGACCCTCTACAAAAGCTTCGATGAGAAGGGAACCGAGCTATCCGGCGGCCAGCGACAGAAGACGGCGATCAGCCGTGCGCTCTACCGCAACGCGCCCATCGTCATTCTGGACGAACCCACCGCCGCCCTCGACCCCGTGGCCGAATACGACATTTACCGCAAATTCGACACCCTGGTGGGCCATAAGTCCGCCATCTACATCTCGCACCGCCTCTCCAGCTGCAAGTTCTGCGACCGCATCGCCGTCTTCTCCGAAGGCACGATCAAAGAGTACGGAACGCACGACGAACTGGTCGGGATCTCAGACGGCATCTACGCCGAGATGTTCCACGCACAGGCGCAATACTATGTGGGATAAAAAAGAAAGCCCTCCGGGGCTTTCTTTTTTCTTACGTTTTCTTACGAAAGGAGAACATGGGTTGAAAGAAAAAAGGGCCATGGTTATACTGAAGGCAGTTTTAAGAGTACGGGATCCGAAGATGATCCGGGAGGGAAAATATGATAAAACGAAGTATGATCATGGCATCGGCGCTGGCGCTGATGCTGGGGCTCAGCGGATGTGCTGACCCTAAAGAAGGGGAGACTACGGCGGCGGAGACGACCGCGACCACAACAAAGGCGGAGGAGGCGCAGACATCTGCTACGGAGGCAGGTACTACAGCTCCGACAACAGAGGCTAAGACGACAGAAGCACCTACGACGGAGGCACCTGCAACGGAAGCGCCGACGACAGCGGAACCTGTGACGCAGGCCCCTGTGGTCGACGGCACGGTAGAGATCAACAAAACGAATTTTCCGGATGATGTCTTCCGCGAGTATGTTTCCGTCAACTTTGACACAAACGAAGACGGCCGGTTCGATCAAACCGAGCTTAATAACGTCACGAAAATGGATCTGACGGATTACATCAGTGATGATACGGGTGCGTGGCTTCAGGTAAATAGCCTGAAGGGAATCGAGTATTTTACGGCACTTGAGGAACTTAACTGCACGGATGCCGAGCTGACCGAACTGGATGTAAGTCACAATACCGCGCTGGTGATACTGGCCTGCGGTTACAATCGGCTGACCGAACTGGACCTGACGAAAAACACTGCTCTCGAAGAACTCTACTGTAGAGGCAACTGTTTGTCGAACTTGGATCTGAGCCAAAACAAGGCATTGAAAGTGAGCCTTACCGAAGGGAATGCTTTGGATGATCCTGACCCGGCCGAGCCTCCTGTGATCGAAGATACGGCACAGGTGGAGATCAGCGAGGCAAACTTCCCGGACGATAAATTCCGGGACTATGTGCGATCGAATTTCGACCTGAACGGGGATGGCATCCTCGATGCGGCGGAACTGCGCCAGGTGAAGAAGATCAACGCCTGCGACAAACTCATCATGGACCTGAAGGGCATTGAGTATTTTACCGAGCTGGAGACGCTGTTCTGCGACAACAACTTCGTGGAGTCGTTGGATCTGAGCCAAAACATCGCGCTCAAACATCTCGACTGTTCCGGAAACAGACTGACGGCCCTGGACCTCAGTCACAACCCTGCACTTACCTATCTGGATTGCCACCAGAGCGAAAGTACGGAGATCACGGGCAATGCGCTGACGACCCTGGATCTCAGCCACAACCCGAAACTGCGATACCTCTGGTGTAATGATAATCCATTGACCGCGTTGGATGTAACGAATAACGAGAAGCTCGTGTGCATGTATTGTTCGAACTGCGGTTTGGAAGCCCTGGATGTAAGCAGTACCCCGGAGCTGATAGAACTGTACTGCGCCGACAATGCACTGATCGAACTGGACGTCAGTCATAATCCGCGCCTTAGTGATCTCGATTGTGAAACGAATGCATTGACGGCTCTGGATGTGAGCCGCAATCCGGAATTGAGTGTCCTGTATTCGAACGAGAATAAGTTGACCGCGCTCGACTTGAGTCACAACCCGAAACTGGAGATATTTCACTGCGCCGACAACGCGCTGACGACTCTGGATATGAGAGGCAATCCGAAGTTGATCGAACTGGTTTGCTTTTATAACCAACTGACGGAGATCGACCTGAGTCAAAATCCGGACCTGGGCTACCTGTCCTGCGGGGGCAATGCATTGACCGCACTGGATATAAGTCAAAACAAAGCCCTGTATCTGATCGCCTGCATGCATAACCAGATCAAGGAGCTGGATATAAGCAACTGCCTAGAGAAACCCGAAATACACGTCGATGAAGGTGTAAAAGTCATCGAATAAGGCTGCGAGGCCCGCCGAAAGGCGGGCCTTTATCTTGTACAAATATTCAAAAACAGGTAAAATAACCGTGTAACATTTCTTCGCGGATGGGTATTGTATTGGTGAGAGGCCTGTTGCTGCGGGCCGAAGAGGAGCGGTCGAAACCGCTGAATTTTTAGGAGGAAATGAGGAACGATGTTGCAGGATGAACAGATCATCGATCTGTATTTTGACCGAGATGAGCGCGCGCTGACAGAGACGTCGGATAAGTACGGAAACTACTGCCGGACGATCGCGCGGAACATATTGAATGATGAGGAGACGGTGAAAGAGTGCTTCAATGACACGCTGTTTCAGAGCTGGAACGCCATGCCGCCGCATCGGCCGGGTTGCCTTCGCGTCTTCGTGGGGAAGATCACACGTAACCTGTCGCTGAAGCGCGTGCGGAGCGCGCAGACGCTCAAGCGCGGCGGCGGTGAGGCAGTGATCGCCCTCGATGAACTGGAGGAGTGCGTCCCGGACTTGGCCGCATTTAGCGCAGACCAGGTCGAGGAGAACATGGTGATCCGCGAGGTCCTGAAGGATCTGCTGACCGAACTTCCGGTGCAGAACCGCCGTGTCTTCGTGCGCCGCTACTGGTACTGCAGCGCGATCGATGAGATCGCGACGGCGATGGATCTGTCCGAGGCAAATGTCCGTACCATCCTGTCCCGTGTTCGCAGCAAACTTAAGAAAGCTCTTGAGGAAGCGGGGGTGACGGTATGAGTGTAAACATTACGAAAGAGGCCATTATGGACAATATAAGCGAGATCCCTGAAGAATTTGTTGTGGAAGCAGAATACACGGAGGAGGAGCTGAAGCGCCTGAAAGCGGCTGCAGATAAAAAGGCAGCGGCCGCAGCGGCGCTCGTAAGCGAAACTCCGGATAAGAAGACCGGCCATCTGCCCGATCCGTTCATGACAGAGGCGGCCGCGGAGGATGACGAGCCCGAGATGAAGCCGGTGGCAACGCCGAAACGTAAGGGCGGCGCGATCCTTTGGGGCGTTGCAGGTATTACATTGGCCGCGGCAGCGATCCTGCTGTTCGTATTCCTGTGGAACCCGGAGCGGCACGACGTCGTGACGACCACCGAGGCAGCGACGACTGCTGCAGCGACGGAGGCACCGACCGAGGCTACGGCTGAGGTGACGACCGTGGTAGCGACGGAGGATACGGCTGAGGCTACAACGGAAGAAGTAACGACCGAAGAGGCTACGACGGAAGTACCTACGACGGAGGAAGTGACGACCGAAGAGGCGACGACGGTTGCGATCCCCGATATCAAAAATGGGGAACCGGTGGAATTAAATGAAGCTTATTTTCCGGATCGGTACTTCCGGGAATATATCCGGGAACTGGCGGATACCGATCAGGATGGTGTTTTATCGGCAACCGAGTATAGAAAGGTCACAGAGATCAATATAAGTTTGGTGGACCTGGCCAGTTTGAAAGGCGTTGAATTCTTCCCGGAGTTGACGAAGTTATACTGCGAGAATACGGATTTAATGGATTTGGATGTCAGCAAAAACACGAAGTTGCGTGATCTCGAGTGCTGCCAGAATATGTACTTACAAACGATTAACTTGGGAGATATCGACGGGTTGACATTATTTGAATGCTATAACGGTAAGTTGACGTCGTTGGATGTGAGTAAGCTTGTCTATCTTGAACTGCTCTCCTGTTATGGAAATAAAATTTCCGAATTGGATGTCAGCAACTGCAAGGCGCTGAGAACCCTGTACTGTGCGAATAATCAATTGACCGAGTTGGATATCAGTAATAACACTTTTCTGGAGGCCATATCCTGCCACAGTAATCCGCTGAAGGAGCTGGATGTGAGAAACAACTCCCTGCTGGTTCGGATCGATAGTGATCCGAAAACAAAGATGATCTATAACGAAACGGTAGACCCGAACCAGGAAGGTGGAATCCCGGTCGACGAGGAACATTTTCCGGATGGTATATTCCGAAATGCGATCCGAAATGAGATCGACCCGAATCATGACGGATACTTGTCGAAGGAAGAACTGGATGAGATCACATTTGTTGTTGTGAATGGATCGAGTATCAAGAGTTTGCAAGGGATCGAGTATTTTCCTGAATTGGTTTATTTGGACTGCAGCAATTGTAATCTCACTGAGTTGGATATCAGTAAAAATCCCAAATTGGCGGATCTGTATTGCCATTACAATGCCCTTACCGAATTGGATCTGAGCCATAATCCGGAACTGCTTCTTTTCGGGTGCATGGGGAATAAACTGGCAATGCTGGATCTGAGCCATAACGCTAAATTAGTCGAAGTTAACTGTGCCAACAACAAACTGAAGACGCTGGATGTCAGCCACAATCCGGATCTGAGTTATTTGAGCGCCGGATGGAACCGTATTTCGACGATAGATCTGAGCCAAAACTATATGTTAAGAGAACTTGATTTGTGCAATCTCAGTCTGAAAGAACTGAATGTAAGTGCTAATCCCTATTTGGAAACGATTGTTTGTTACAAGAACAATATCACAACGCTGGATGTCAGCGAGAACGCGATCTTGAAATCCTTGAAGGTTGATACCAAAGTACAAATCTTCGGTTCTGCTCAGGGAGTGGAGATCGAAAAGATCGAACCGTATTGATGTGGTGAATGACGCCACTTATATTGAAATGGAGGCCTGCCATATGGTAGGCCTCTGTTTATATCTGCCTTAGGTTCCGCCCGAATTTGGGAGGGAACGGGCTAGTGCTTCCGGATGACAAATCCGGGGAACTATGGTATCATACTTTTGGAAATAAATGGAGGAGGCAGAAGATGTCTGCAGAAAACAAGAAGGAAAGAAAGATACCGCTCCCGGTGTGGATCCTCGGTATCGTGGTTGTTTTGGCGGCTATTGTGGCCGTCGTGTTTTTCGTTTTAAATCCCCCCAAAAAGCCTGTTCGGGTGGAATATGAGGAAGCAAAGATCGATGAGGCAAACTTCCCGGATGCGGTTTTTCGGGAGTATGTTCGTTTGCGCTTCGACACGGATCAGAACGGCGTGCTGAGCATAGAGGAATTGAAACAGGCAAAAGAGATCGATTTGTCGAAACAGACCAAATACGATATGGAACTGCCGAAAGACGAGAATGGGCTTTGTTTGGTCCACAGCCTGAAAGGGATCGGTTTTTTTGTGGGCCTGGAAGTGCTGGAATGCTCGTATAATTCATTGACCGAACTGAACCTGAAGAGAAACCCTAAACTGCGGAGCATAAACTGTTCGTATAATGCGTTGACTACACTGGACATTCACGGAGATACGGCGTTGGAGGAGCTCTATTGCGGAAGTAATTCCCTGAGTGCCATCGACGTCGAGGAATGTGAAAAGCTGAAAGAATTGGACTGCAGTTCGAACCCCTTGCAGAAACTGGACCTTCGGAAGAATGTTGCACTCGAAAAGCTTACGTGTGAACGTTGCCGATTGTCGTCGCTGGATGTAAGTCATAATCCCGAACTGAAGAGCGTCTTTTGCGCATATAATATGTTGGATAAGCTGGATGTAAGCAAAAACAAGCAGCTGGAGGACCTGTTGTGCTACGGAAACCGCCTGACGGAGATAGATGTGAGCCTCAACGCGGACCTCAAGTATCTGGAGTGTTCCCAAAACCGGCTGACGAAGCTGGATCTGCTCCGCAACCCCTTCCTGGAAAAGCTGAACTGCAGCAGAAACCGACTTACGGAATTGGATTTGAGTTTCAACACGCGCTTGGCGGACCTTCTGTGCTCGGATAACCACCTGACGAGTTTGGATGTTCGGAATAACCTGTTATTTGTGTACGTAGACTGCAGTAGAAATGAATTAACGAGCCTCGATCTGAGTGGCCGGCCCGGACTTGAAGATCTGGCCTGTGATGGAAACCGGTTGACCGAGTTGAAATTAAGAGGCTGCGTGGACTTAAAGAGGTTCACATGCACGGACAATGCATTGACCGAGTTGGACGTTGCCGAGATCACGGGTTTAACGAGGATCGAGTGCTACCTCAACAAGATCACGCAACTCGAACTGAATATCAATGATACGTCTGCAAAGATAGTTGTCGACGACGGAGTAGAATGCACAGGAACTGTAGATCCTAAGAAAATACGTAGAACGGAACGTGAAGGGAATGATCAAAAGCCGGCGGTTGTCATGGCAGAAGATATCGAGGATCCCGGTTCGGACGCCCCGACAGTGGCGATCGATACGAAGAAATTCCCGGACGATGCTTTCCGCGCGTTCATTCAAGAACATTTTGACGCTGACGGCGATGGGCTTATGGAGGCCCGGGATATCCTGGCAACACGAGGAATCGATGTGAGCGGCCTCGGGATCAAAGACCTGAAAGGCATCGAGTTTTTTACGGAACTGACAGAGTTGAGATGTTCGGATAATGACCTGACGCAACTGGATGTTTCACGAAATACGAAACTGGTGGGCTTATATTGCATTAAGAACCTCCTTACGAAGCTGGATATCAGCGCTAACGAAGACCTGCAGGTGTTGTGGTGTTCAGATAACCGGCTTGAAACACTGGACATCGCGCATAATCAGAAGGTGAACTCGCTGAACTGCGAGCATAATCTGATAATGGAGCTGGATCTGCGGCAGAACGAAACTCTGTCCAACACGGTGACGATCCAGGATGACTATACAACTCTCATCCGGTAAGAGAACGAAACCGAGCCCATCGTTTCGGGCATGGGGAAAATATAATAGATCACCACGTCCCCGAGGCTTCAGAGCACTTCGGGGACGTTTGGTAAAATTTTTTGAAAAAGTTTGTAACAAGCCTGCGATTCTTCGGACTAGATAGTTGAAAGGGTGGTTCACACGAACCCAATATACCGGACGGTCGCGGAAAATGACCGTCGGTAAGGAAGGAAACTGCATTATGATGCAAGACGAACAGATCATCGAGTTATACTTTAAGCGCGACGAGGGCGCGCTCGTGGAGACTTCCGACAAATACGGAAACTACTGCCGCAGTATAGCCCGGACTATTTTGAATGACGAAGAGACCGCAAAAGAGTGCTTTAATGACACGCTGTACCACAGCTGGCAGGCGATACCGCCCACACGCCCGAACAGTCTGAAGATCTTTTTGGGGAAGATCACGCGCAATGTATCGATCAAGCGCCTGGAGAAGGTATTCGCCCAAAAACGTGGCGGCGGCGAGGCGGTCCTGGCCATCGATGAGTTGGAGGAGTGCGTGCCGAACGCCGGCATGACGGAAGCGGAGCGTATCGTGGAGAACATGGTGATCCGCGACGTTCTGAATGCGTTCCTGGCCGACCTGCCGAAGCAAAACCGCCGCATCTTCATGCGCCGCTATGGCTACTGTAGTTCGATCGGTGAGATCGCCACGGCCTTCGGCCTTTCCGAGGCTAATGTCCGGACCACCCTGTTCCGCATTCGCGGCAAATTAAAGCAAGATTTGGAGAAAGCAGGTGTCGTACTATGAGTGAAAAAGATGCAAAGAACCGCTTGATGGAAGGTATCGGCGAGGTCGACGATGCGTACTATCAGGAAGCCGAATATACGAACGAGGAGCTTAAGCGCCTGAACAGGACCGCCGAAAGGAAAACGGAGGGCGGTGCGGCGGCCGTAACGGAAACATCGGAGCAGGAGGCCGGCCGCTTGGAGGAACAGCTCAGGGAGTCTTCGATGATCGAGAAGGAAGGAGCGGAGATCTGCCCGGAGGCGGCGCCGAAACGTAAGGCAGCGACGATCATCTGGATCACCGCCGGCGTAGCATTGGCCGCGGCAGCGATCCTGCTGTTCGTATTCCTGTGGAACCCGGACCGCAGCGACGTGGTAACGACGACAGAGGCGGAAAGCACAAAGGAACCCGAGGTGGGCGATTATATTACCTTGGGCCACTTCGAGCAGGATAATGACTCCTCAAACGGAGCGGAAGGGATCGAATGGCGGGTTTTGGCGAAAGAGGATGACAGGATCCTCGTGATCAGCCGATATGGTTTGGATTGCCGGCCATACAACACAAAAGAAAAAGACGTTACCTGGGAGACCTGTTCTCTGAGAAAATGGATCAATGGTTCGTTTTATGATGAGGCGTTCTCTTCCAAAGAAAAGAAAATGATCCTGACTACGAAGGTTGAGGCGGAAACGAACCCGGAGCTGGCTCCAGGAGGGAAAGATACAAACGACAAACTGTTTTTACTCAGTTTTGACGAGGTCTATCTGTATTTTGATCCTGAGGAAGATAGTTTGTGCCCCGGAACGCCATATTGCTACGCACGCGGAGCAACGGAAGATCCATCAATGATAAAGTTGGGAATAGAGAGTTGTTGCTACTGGTGGCTTCGGACACCCGGTTTAGATGCATCCACCGCTGCCCACGTTTGTTCCGGCGGTGTCATAACGGAAATCGTCAACCAAGAATATATTGCCGTTCGGCCTGCCATGTGGATCCAATCCGGACGTTACGATGTCACCGGAACGGTAACGCCTATACCGCTGCGGTCGGCTGAAACATGGAGAAAAGAAGAAGTGAATACCGTGCAGATCAGCGATGCTCAGGTTGGCGACTACATTAAGTTCGGTTCCTATGAGCAGGATAATGATCTCGAAAACGGAGCGGAAGACGTAGAGTGGCTGGTTTTGGATAAACAGGATGACCGCCTGCTCGTGATCAGCCGTTACGGATTGGATGATCTGCCATATAATACGGAGGAGGCGGGTGTCACTTGGGAGACCTGTTCTTTACGGAAATGGCTGAACAGTACCTTTTACGAAACTGCATTTGCACCCGGGGAGAAAGACTCCATCGCGGATTCTTTAGTTAAGGCTGACCCGAACCCGGAGTATGATGCGCCTGCGGGCAATGATACCACGGACAGGGTGTTCGTGCTTAGTATTGACGAAGCCGAGCGGTATTTCGCAGATAATATGGCCAGAACCTGTCTGGGAACGCCATATAGTGAAACTCAAGGCGTGAGTATATTCGTATCCATCGCCGCGAGTGATGAAGCAGATAAATACAACGGGAATTGTAGTTGGGTACTGAGGACGCCGGGTGAAACTTCCGATATGGTTGCCTTCGTCTATTCTTACGGTCGCATCAGATCCGATGGGAGCAGTGTTACAAACAAAAGATCTTCGTTCGGCGATTACGCGATCCGCCCCGCTATGTGGATAAAGATCAAACCGTGATCGCAAAATGGTTGATAATATCTTAAACGTAAGCAGTGGTAAGGGTTGAAAAACCCTTACCACTGCTTTATAATGCTCATGGACGTTGAATGTGACAGGTGACAGAAAGAACCGTCCCCATTGTCACCTTGGGAGGAGAGAGATATGAAGTATTACGAGGAATCTGAGAAGAAGGGCGTTAATCCGCTCATTATAATTTTGCTAATATTGTTGATCCTGGGGGGAGTGATCGCGGCCTGTGTGTGGGTGCTTCATGGATCCGGGAAGGATGAACCCGGGGAGACGACCGAGGCGGCGAGTATCACGACGACCGAGGCAAATGCAACGACGGAGGCGGTGAATAGCACGCCGGCGGA
>JAFYZH010000100.1 GCA_017548765.1 Lachnospiraceae bacterium
CTCTGCGAGCTGCTTCTCCAGCATCTCGATCCTCTTCGTCAATTCTTCGATGTCATTCATGACAACGTCGGGCATGTGGATGTGGTCCATGTCCGCGGTGGGTACCCGGGTGTCCTTACGTTTTACCACGTGACCGGGCACGCCGACGACCGTCGAATACGGCGGCACTTCCTGCAGCACCACGCTGCCCGCGCCGATCTTGGAGCCCTTACCTACGGTAAAGGAGCCCAGCACCTTCGCGCCAGCACTGATCATGACATTGTCCTCGATGGTCGGGTGACGCTTGCCTTTTTCCTTACCGTTACCGCCCAGGGTCACGCCCTGAAACAGGGTAACATTGTCCCCGATGATCGTCGTTTCGCCGATCACCACACCGGCACCGTGGTCGATGAACAGGCCCTTGCCGATGGTCGCGCCGGGATGGATCTCGATGCCCGTACGGCGCGTTGCAAACTGCGAAACGGCCCGTGCCAAAAAATAATGCTGCTTCTTATACAGACGGTGGGACAGCCGATAATACACGATCGCACGATAGCTCGGATAGAGAACGACCTCCATCGGCGATTTGATCGCGGGGTCCCGATCCTGAATGACCTTAGCTTCTTCCTTAAAAAATTCGAACATATCTTTCCTCCGTCCCGGCAGGGTGCCGGATCAGCATAGACTCGAGAGGCGCGCCGCACGTTTTCGGACAATAAAAAATCCGCGTGTGCGCTTCTCCCTCTGCGTACAACGTACGAAGAGACGATAATCAAACGCTACCGCGGTCCCACTCTTCTTAACGGCGCCAAACTGCCGTTCCCTTTTGAAAGCATATAACGCTGCCACCGGACGCACATACTGTTAGTTCCGCGCGTCTGCTCCCGGGTGCACTTCACCTCTTTTGCTTCGAGACCGGCTTTCAGCCGCCGACCGGTCCTCTCTGACGAAACGATCCAAAGGATACTCTCCCCGTTCATAGCAATGGTGTATCCGAAACCCGGATACACCATTATATTAAACGATGTTGTTTGCAAATGTCAAGAGGCAATTACAAAACTGTTGTATTCACACTTTCCTCAGCGAGGATGCTGATGGTCACGTTCAGGTTGCCGTTGCGCATGCGCACCTCATCCATGAACTCTTTGAGACTGGCGTCCGCCTTGAATTTTGCCTCGTAGGTCAGCTCGAACAGGGTTCCCATGTTGCTGGTCTTCACCTGCTGCAGGCTGGCGCCTGTCGTATATTTCTCAAACAGATCGTCGAATGCTTTCTCGAAGTTCAGGCTCTCCGGCATGGTGATGCGGACCTGACGCCTGGAAAAATCGACCTTCTTTACATTGACCGGGATGAACGAAGCCGCGATCATGACAACGCCGATCAGCAGTACGAAAACGCTTGCCTCTGCGTAGAAACCGAGGCCGACGGCCAGACCGGTCGCCATTCCGAAGAATACCGTAACGATGTCTTTGGAATCGCCGGGGATGCTGCGGAAACGTACCAGTGCGAAGATACCCGCGATGGAAAATGCACGTGCCACGTTACTTCCGACCATGCTGATCACGACGGAAACGAGAGACGGCAAAACAACGAGCATCACTGCGAAGTTCTTCGAAGCCTTGTTTCTCGCGCTGAGCAGGTAGGAAAGACTCACCAGGATTCCCAAACCTACACCGATGCCGATCTTAAGAAGCACGTCCTGGACGGTGAATTCCAGGATCTCTGACGTATCGCCTGTCAATGAAATTGCTGCCAATAAACTGTTCATAATAACTCCTACATTCTGTAATTCTCATAATTCGCGGGCGGGGTCAATCCGACTCCCCTACCGCTGCGGGCGCAAATTGGGAAGTGCCCGCTTCGTGCTCGCGCACGTATTGCATGTACTCCGTTCCGTATTTTGAGAACGAAGTCGGGAAGATGGAATACTTCGATAAAAGTCGGGCGAACCATAGGGGAACGGCGCCCAAAACCTTTACCTCCATCAGATGACAGTCGTCCAAAAGAACGCGGCCGTACACGCCCTTATCCAGTTCCAGATCGTATCTGCGAACTGTGATGTTCTTATCGAAGGTCACGCGGAACTCCGGGTCTTCCTTTCCGAACAGTGCCTTTCTCTCATACGACAGGTACAGTTTCGGAATGACCGGATAGACCGAGCGGAAATAGTCCATCTCGTGAAGCATCTGGTGGTTCATGGCCTGAACATTTTCCAGGTCATCCTGCCCCGCCAGGTACGCGTCTGCGCGATCCAGCGGCGCCATGATGCGGCGTTTGCTGACCAGGCCCTTATATTTCTTTTTGATCTCGATGAAGCATTTGGTCTTCCGGTTCGGCACGCCATAACTGCGCAGACGCAGCTTCTCCTTATACGTCGGCTTTGCGAGCGACGTCCGGATCAGCGTATCATCCGGCGTGTCATAGTAGATGTTCGTGATCAGGTAGTAGCCGGTCGCCTTGCTGTATTCATCGATCTCCATGTACTCCAGGAGGTCATCCAAAAACGCGGGCAACACCGTATTCGGGACTTTATATTTCAGTTCATATCTTCGAAATGTATCACCTGCCATGGCGGTTCCTCCTTTCTGTACTGATCTCACGTTTATCTTACACGGAAAATGTGTAGAAATCGTGAAGAATTCGAAAAAACTTTCGTTTTTCTCATGTTTACCATAGAATGACCCCGCTGCAGCGAGGTCATTTCCACTTACTCAGTTGTTTATTTCAGGCCGAGGATCTCCAGAACGGTATCTTTCATATCCTCGGGATCGCACTCACGCTTATGCAGGATCTCTGCGTTGCGCAGCTCCTCTACTGCCTTCGGCACTGCCACGCCGGAAACCTCATAGAGGCGGTCGACCTTCGCGAACTCATCGTCCGCGATGTCTGGTGTCAGGGCACCGACAGCGTCCAGAACGCTGGTCAGGAACTTATACGGGCTGGCCGTCGAAGCAACGACCGTCACGGTCTCGTCCTTCGTCTCGTTGCGGTACTTCTCGTACACCGCCGAAGCAACGGCCGTGTGCGTATCCATCACATAGCCCTCCTCGCGGTAAACGCGGGCAATGCGGTCCGCAGTCTCCTGCTCGCTCGCATAGTTGCCATAGAACGGCTCGAGTTTCGCCTTCATGGCCGGTGTGATCGAATACTTACCGCTCTCGGACAGGGACTGCATCAGCGCCGCGCATTTGTCGGGATCACAGCCTGCGATCTGGTAGATCAGACGTTCCAGGTTGCTGGAGATCAGGATGTCCATGGACGGTGAAGACGTAAGGATGAACTTACGGTTGCGGTCATAGGTGCCTGTCGAGAAGAAGTCAAACAGGACTTTATTTTCATTGGACGCGCAGATCAGCTTCGCGATGGGGATGCCCATCTGTCTAGCATAAAATGCGGCCAGAATGTTACCGAAATTACCGGTGGGAACGACAACGTTCATCGGCTCGCCGTTTTTGAGCACGCCCTGCGCCAACAGGCGGGTGTAAGCGTACACATAGTAAACGACCTGAGGAACCAGACGTCCGATATTGATCGAGTTTGCGCTGGAGAAGCAGAAACCTGCGACTTCCATCTTTGCTGCCAGATCGCGGTCACCGAAGAGCTTCTTAACGCCTGTCTGAGCGTCATCGAAGTTGCCGTGGATGCCGACTACTGCGGTGTTGGCGCCCTTCTGGGTCACCATCTGCAGCTGCTGGATCTTGCTGACACCATTCTTCGGATAGAAAACGATGATGCGTGTGCCTGCGACATCGGCAAATCCTGCGAGCGCTGCCTTACCGGTATCGCCGGAGGTTGCGGTCAGAATGACGATCTCGCGGTCCAGGTGGTTCTTCTTCTGAGCGGTAACCATCAGATGCGGCAGGATGGACAGGGCCATATCCTTAAACGCGATGGTCGCGCCGTGGAACAGTTCCAGATGGTAAGCGTCGCCGACCTTTACCAGCGGTGCGATCTGCACCGTGTCAAACTTCTCGTCATATGCCTTATCGATGCAGGAACGAAGCTCCTCTTCCGTGTAGTCGGTCAGGAAGAGTTTCATTACCTGGTAAGCGATCTCCTGGTAGGTGTAGCCGGTCATCAGTTCCGGTCCGAATGTAAGCTGCGGGATGCGGTCCGGCACAAACAGACCGCCGTCTTTTGCCAGGCCCTGCAGGATCGCGCGGGATGCGGTCACGGGTTCATTGGCCCCACGAGTACTTCTATATAACAGATCCATAGTTTTATCCTCCATGTAACAGGCTGCCCAGGCAGCCGGGTCAGATGTAGCAATATCCGCCGAAGCGGGTATCCAATTAAGTATATATCATTTTTATCGGCGTGTAAAGGGGGAAACGCTAAAACTGCAAACGGACCGGCGAGGCCGGTCCGTCGTTTTATCATTCGATCATTGTTTATCCTTACCGGTAGCGCGGGATGCGTGACGTTCCACATAGGGTGAAAACAGTCCGCTCTTCGACACCGCCGGGATGAGCGTCGTGGAAAATGCGAGTACGGTCACCACGCCGCCGATGCCCTGGGTGAGGTTTCCGAGCACGCCTGTGATAGCGCCGGCTCCCAGTCGCAGAACGACCAGCTCATAGAAGAGGTAGCCGAGGACCATGAAGATCTCGCAGATCACTGCGGAGATGCCGATGGCCAATGCTCGATACTTAAGTTTCAGGGGCTTCAAAAGCTTCAGGGACAGAAGCAGGATCAGGACCATTGCCCCTTTGATCACTGCCGTGCCGGGTGCGTACATGGTGTAGCCCGCCAGAAGGTCACACAGCAGGCTTCCGACGGCCGCCGCCGCGGTTCCGTAGATCGGTCCTAAGAACAAACCGGCTAAAAGTACGAAACCATCGCCCAGGTTGATACAACCGCCGTTCGGCATTCGGATATTGACAAACGCGCTGGCCACGTAGATCAGCGCCGCAAACAGTCCTGCGTACACGGGTAATAAAGTATTTTTTCTGTCGTTCGTTTTTTTCAACTCACTCATAACTAACTCCTCCTACATTCGACAGATTTTCGGCTGCCTTGCAGCCTCTCCCGGAACTGCTTCCTTGGATTGAGAATAAAATAACACATATCATGACAAAAAGCAATATGTCGGGTAGTAATAATTCCCGAAGGCCCGTTATAAGTACAGACTAGAACGATCGGCGCTCGCCCGGGTGGCCGGTCCACAGTCCACGAAAACACCCGAAAAGCCATCCTTTACAAGAGACCTCTTGCTTTTTCGGTCGTTTATGCTATGATACGATTATTATAGGGCAGTATGGCCGCTTCATAGTGTGCGCGGTCTCCGATCGCCCTATAGGGAAAGGAATACTTATGAGCGTTGGTTCATTCGTCCGGCGCAAGCGAAAACTCCTGCTGGTCATCCTGATGGTGCTCGGTATCGGAGGGATCGCAGGCGGCGCCATTTTAGTACTGAACTACAACAAAGATATAGAGGAAGGTTACGAACACCTCGCGGAGGAGGAAGCCCTTGCGGACGACTACATCGCGATGCTGATGCAAAGGAAGGCCGCACAGCAGGCACAGGCTTCTACAGAAGCGCAGCTGGCTTCAACAGCCGCAGTTGTCGAGCAGCAGACTCCCGCCGCCACGGCAGAGGCTCCGACCTCCGGCGATGCCAATGTCGAAGCTAGCGCAGCACCTGTGGAGACGCAGGCTCCCGCACAGGAAGTTCCGACCGCGGCTCCGGAACCGGCACAACCGGCTCAGCCCGCGCAGCCTGCACAACCCGCACAGCCGGCAGCCACCGTCGATACCAACTACGAGGACAATCTGTACCGGTTTTCGCCGGAATATGCAGAGGGCGTCATTGAATGCGTGCTGGAAGTTCCGGTCGCAAAGATCCGCCGCGGCGTCTATACCGGTGCGATCGAGCATGACCTCGACCTCTGGATGGTCGTGGCCGCCCGTGATGAATACGTTCTGGGCCAGACCCACTACTGCATCTACGGCCACAACTCCACGAAGCAGGACCTGTCGTTCAACAACCTGCAACCCAACTGCAAACTCGGTGACACCTTCACTCTCACGAACGAAGACGGCGCCTATGAGTACACGATCACAAACC
>JAFYZH010000101.1 GCA_017548765.1 Lachnospiraceae bacterium
CCTCTTTAAGGTTTTAACGCGTTGACGCGATATATTGTTCCACGTGGAACGTCATGAGAATGTGATGTTCCACGTGGAACATTTTTTGTTCGCGCGTTTAGATCTGGCTCAGTTGATATAATCGATGACTATTAGTGCCTGGTTATAGAGTAAACAACAGATGATCGTTTTCGCAATGTTCCACGTGGAACATATGATGTCGTATTTCATCCCAACAAGGCCGAATGAACGAAATAATGTTCCACGTGGAACATCGACATATTGTAAAAGAGGTGAATTTCGTGAAAATCATCGTTTTTGGTGGAAATGAAGCCTTAAACATGATATAATGCTAAATGGAGTAATAATAGACCATGATATCGCCTCTTTTGAGGCAAATTCATAAATTGGAGACACTATGAGCAGAGTTATAGGAATAGCAAACCAAAAAGGCGGCGTCGGGAAGACGACGACAGCGATCAATCTGTCCGCCTGTTTGGCAGAAAAAGGAAAGAAAGTTCTTTTGATTGACCTGGATCCGCAGGGAAATGCCACGAGCGGTTTCGGCCTGGAGCGTGGAAAGATCGAAAATACGGTATATCAGTTGCTGATCTCGGATGATTTGAGCATCAAGGACTGTATCCAGAAGGGCGTTCAGGAGAATGTGGACGTTTTGCCTTCGGATGTGAACCTTTCCGGTGCAGAGATCGAATTGATCGGTATTAAACGTAAGGAGTTCATTCTGAAGAAGAAATTGGAACCGGTACGTGATGATTATGATTTCGTGATCATTGACTGCCCGCCTTCCTTAAATATGTTGACGGTCAATGCGCTTACGACAGCGGACTCGGTTTTAGTTCCGATCCAGTGCGAGTATTATGCTTTGGAAGGTCTGAGCTTGCTGCTGCATACGATTTCGCTGGTTAAGAAGCGCCTGAACGCATCGCTGGAGGTCGAGGGTGTCGTATTTACCATGTATGACTCTCGTACGAACCTTTCGTTGCAGGTCGTTGAGAATGTTAAGGATAACCTGAAGCAGAACGTATATAAGACGATCATTCCGAGAAATGTACGTCTGGCAGAGGCTCCCAGCCACGGACTTCCCATCAATAAGTATGATCCGAAGTCGACAGGAGCGGAGGGATACCGTTCATTGGCCCAGGAAGTAATTGACCGGAAGTTCTGATCGTTGGAAAGAGCAACCTGGGAATAATAGAAACACTTAAATAGTTAAGCATACGATTAAAAGAAGGAGTATACTATGGCGGTTAAGAGAGGTGGACTTGGTAAGGGTCTGGATAGTTTGATCTCCCTGTCAGATGATCTGGATCTGACACCGAAGAAAGAGGAAAAGAGTTCTGCGGCAGAGAAGCCGAAGGAAGTGATCAAAGAAGTTGTGAAGGAGGTCGTGAAGGAAGTTAAGGTTCACGAGCCTCTGATGGTGAAGCTGCGCGAGATCGAGCCGAACCGCGACCAGCCGCGTAAGGAATTTGATAAGGAGAGTCTGGAGGAACTGAAAGACTCTATCGTGCAGTATGGCGTGCTTCAACCCCTGGTCGTAGTGAAGAAGGGGAAGTACTATGAGATCGTTGCCGGCGAGCGACGTTGGCGCGCTGCGAAGCTGGCCGGACTGAAGGAAGTTCCTGTCATCATTAAGGAACTCAGTGAACGCGAGATCTCAGAAGTATCGTTAATAGAGAATATTCAGCGTGAAAATCTGAATCCCATCGATGAGGCGATGGCGTTCCGTCAACTTCTGGACACGTATAGCCTCAAACAGGATGAAGTTGCTACGAAGGTCGGTAAGAGCCGTGTATATATCACGAACTCCACGCGCCTGCTTAGATTGCCCGAGAAAGTAAGAGAGTACGTTGCAAATGGCGAACTTTCCACCGGACACGCTAAGGTACTGCTCGGTGTAGAAGACCCTGCGATCCTGGAGAATCTTGCGAAGGATATCGTAGAGCATAAATTGAGCGTTCGTGATACCGAGAAGCTGGTAAAAGCCGCACTGAATCCGAAGAAACCGAAGCCGGAAGTAAAATTAGATTATGTAGAGCATTTCGCCCTGCTCCAGGATAAATTGACAAACCGTATGGGCACGAAGGTCGAGATCAAAAGGAAGAATAATAAGGCCGGAAAGATCGAGATCGCGTACTTCTCAAACGAGGAACTGGAGCGTATTTTGGACATCATCGGTCTGACCGAGTAGGAAAGGAAGAGAAGCATGGATTCGAAATTGTTTCAGCTCGGGTTCGACCCGATATTCCTGATCATCGTCATCGGCGTATTTGCCGTGGCAGCGCTGGTCGTCGGCCTCATCGTATTGTGGAAGAGCGTGAAGATCTGGAAGCGTTACGACCGCTTTATGCGCGGCCGCGACACCCAGTCGCTCGAGGAAGTCATTCACCAGCTGCTCGCGAACGTTGAGATGCTGATGGACCGTCAGGAAAATATCATCAAGTCCGTGGAGAAACTCACCACGGAGCATAATAATTCATTCAAAAAACACGCGCTGCTTAAGTACAACGCGTTTAAAGAGGTCGGCGGTAAGCTCAGTTTCTCGCTGGCCATGCTCACCGAGGACAATGATGGCTTCATCCTGACGTGTATGCACGCGAACGGACCGAGCTATACGTACTTAAAAGAAATCCTCGGAGGAGAGTCCTATGTCGGACTGTCCACCGAGGAACAGCAGGTGCTGGATGAAGCAATTCATTTTGAAGCGCTGTAGTTGAAGATCTCCTTCATATATTTCTCCACGATCGCCAGCGGCGCGGGGCCGATGTTTAAGAAAGCATCGTGGAACTGATATTCGTCGAAACGTTCTCCGAGGAACTCTTCCTGTTCGGTCTTCATGCGGTCGACCTCGAGGAAACCGAGGGCGTAAGGCAGGTAACTGAACGGTAAGGTCGTCATGTTCTGGTAGAACTGCGAAAGCAACTCGGGGTTCGTGGATGCGGTGATGCCGAAATTCAAGGCCATGAAATCGGAGTACTCTTTGAAGGACCAGCCGCTGTAGTTGAGGCCCAGGTCGACCAGAGCCAGCATGTTCAGGCTCAGTTGCGAATTGATCGCCAGGAACTTCACGAGCGTGCTGTCGATCCCGTCGATCGCCTCGAAGGAGAGACGTTCCACGTAGGCTGCCCAGCCTTCCGCATAAGGCAGGTAAAGCAGGGCCGAGCGGATCGCGGCCGGATCCGTCGCAGCATAGTAGGTGCCCTGCAGCATGTGGCCGGGGTACCCCTCGTGTGCGAGCGTGGTGAACAGGCCGTTCGTTTCGATCGAGCCATTGTTGATGTAGATATTGTTGTGATTTTTATAGTCGTCCAACGCCGGGACGATGTAGAACGCCGGCGAAACGCTGCCCTCCATACCTTCGGGTACGTAATGGATCTCATAGGTGCATCCATTTAAGGACGGGAAGCGTTCGGCGTAGAAGTCGATCAAATGGGAAACGATGCCGGCGGGATCCTCCGACGGCTGTTTATAGGAGATGGCGGACATGGCCGTGACCGGAGAGAGGGAAGCGAGCGTCGACAGTTTCGCCTGCAGGTTGCTGTTCGAAGCTTCCAGCGCTGCCTTGATCTCGGCGAGGGACATGTCGGTCGCCAGATAGGCTTTGCTGTAAGCGGCGATGTAAGCCTCACCGTCCGGCAAATGAACGGCGCCTCCGATGTCCTTACACGACGAGCGCATGCCGTCGAGGGCGGAGACCAGTTTATCATAGGCCGGGAAGAAGTATTTCTCCAGGGCGTCGCGATGGCGCGCAGTATAGTCGGCGATCTCCGCGTCGGAGAAACAACCGGCTTCGCGCATCAGCTCCTGAAACGTTTCGTTTAGGTAGAAATCGTCCGGAGTGCCGGCCAGAATGGCGCGCGCCTGTTCGATCACGGTGTCGAGCGCATCTTTACTCATGAAGATGCCCAGCTCGGCGCGTTTTTGTTCGTAAGCGATGATGTCGTCCGCGAGAGCGGGCAATGCTTCCATCAGCGCCAGATAATCCTCCGCATCCGACGGACGGGTGAGCGTGTACTCCGCAAAGTAGATGGGAAGTAGCGAATGGAGACCGCCGGAGGTGTAGAGAGGCTCTGAATAGTAAGCATAGGGTTCCAGGTCTGCATCGGCGTGCAGGGAGAAATTCAGGATATCATAGGTCACGCGTTGTCTGCGTGTCAGGTCTTCATAAGAAAACTCTGAAAGCGCCTTCAGCGTTTCTTCGGGAGACAGATAGGTGGAAGCGACCGACGAGAACGGGCCGAAGAAGTTTTTTACTTCGGTAATTCCGTACTCCTCCGGGCGGTGCAGAAGAAAATGCGTGTTCAAAAGGCCGGACCGGTCTACATATTCGGTAAAGCAGGTCTTCAAAAATTCGTCGAACGCATCCTGCGTCTGCTTTTGCTGATCGGTGTAGGGCGTTTCATCCGAAGTGAAGTAGGCCTGCGCGATCGAGCGGGAGAGCATGTCCCCGGGGGTCACGGGAGCGCTCGTGGGCTCCGGCAGGGTTTCTGCTTCCGTGGTCGGGGCGGGCGCATCGGGCTTTTTCTTGCCGCAGGCGCAGAGGCTCGCGGTCAGGAGCAGACATAATATAAAGGAAAACATTCGCCGCGGAAAACGGCGATCGAAATGAAAGATCATAAAGGATACCTCCGGGTTGGACTTCCGCGACGGAAGGCTCAAATCTGAAAAGGGGGATCTGGTTTCATATAGATTATACTGGATATCTCGGAAATAAACAAGGGAGGACGCAAGATGGAGATCGAGCGGAAATATTTGGTGGACTTAAGAGGGATCGATATCGAGGCCTATCCGGCGCAGGAGCTGGAGCAGGGTTATCTGTCGACCGACCCTGTGGTGCGGGTGCGCCGCGAGGGCGACGCCTACTACCTGACCTATAAGAGCGGGAACGGCCTGGTGCGTGTGGAGGAGAACCTGCCGCTCACACAGGAGAGCTACGAGCATCTGCTGGCGAAGGCCGACGGCTATGTGATCACGAAGAGACGCTATCGCATCCCCGTGGAGGCCTTCCTCGACGAAGAAGAGCTGCGGGCAAATGTGGATACTGTATACAAGGCAGAACTCACCGAAAGCAAAGAGGATAGCGGGGAGGATCCACATTTACCCGATGGAAAGACCGTGGAACTGGATGTATTTTCCGGGGAGTTCGAAGGCATGGTCGTGGCGGAGATCGAATTTCCCACGAAGGAAGCCGCGGACGCGTTTGAGATGCCGAAACGGTTCTACAAAGAGGTCACATTCGACCCTCGTTACATCAACGCCGAAATGAGCAAAAACGGACGCGCCGACCTGGGTGATGAGGCGCTGGAAGCCTGAAAATACTTGACAATGAAGGTGCCCGGGATTACAATAAAATTTAAGGCACTTCAGGTGCCGGGTTTAATGGATACTTAAGGAGGAAACAGCACACATGGAGAAAAAGCCCTATTATTTGACTACCGCCATCCCGTATGCGTCCGGTAAGCCGCACATCGGCAATACGTACGAAGCGATCTTGGCGGACAGCATTGCCCGCTTTAAGCGGAAGCAAGGCTTTGAGGTCTTTTTTCAGACCGGAACCGATGAACATGGTTTGAAGATCGAGGAGAAGGCTGCGGCGATGGGTATCACCGCACAGGAGTGCGCGAACCGCGCGACCGATTCGATCCGTGGCATGTGGGACTTAGTGGGAACCTCCTACGATCGATTCATCCGCACCACGGATGCCGATCATATGCTTCAGGTCCAGAAGATTTTCAACAAATTCTACGAGCAGGGCGACATCTACAAGAGCTCTTACGAGGGCATGTATTGTACGCCGTGCGAGACATTCTGGACGAAGTCACAGTTGGTGGACGGACGCTGCCCGGACTGCGGCCGCGAGGTAACGCAGGCGAAGGAGGAAGCGTACTTCTTCAAAATGAGTAAATACGCCGATCGTCTGATCGAGCATATCAACACACATCCGGAGTTTATTCAGCCGGAGTCCCGTAAGAACGAGATGATGAATAACTTCCTGCTGCCGGGTCTGCAGGATCTGTGCGTTACGCGTTCCACATTTACCTGGGGCGTTCCGGTGGATTTCGATCCGCGTCATGTCGTTTATGTATGGCTGGACGCGCTCGTTAACTACATCACCGGCCTCGGCTACGATGTAGACGGCAACCACGGCGAGAATTATAAGAAGTTCTGGCCGGCGGATCTGCACCTGATCGGTAAGGACATCCTTCGTTTCCACACGATCTACTGGCCCATCTTCCTGATGGCGCTGGATGTTCCGCTTCCGAAGCAGGTATTCGGTCACCCTTGGCTGTTGCAGGGCGGCGAGAAGATGAGTAAGAGTAAGGGCAATGTCATCTATGCGGATGACCTTGCGAAACTGTTCGGCGTGGACGCGGTGCGTTTCTTCGTGCTGCACGAGATGCCGTTCGAGAGCGATGGTGTGATCACTTGGGAACTCATGGTAGAGCGGTTCAATTCGGAACTTGCGAATACGCTCGGTAACCTGGTGAACCGTACCATTTCCATGAGCAACAAATATTTCGGCGGCGTTCTGGAGAACCGGAATGCAAACGAGCCGGTGGACGATGACCTGAAGGCCGTGGTTATGGGCACGCGCGCGAAGGTCGAAGATAAGATGGAGAAGCTTCGTGTCGCTGACGCGATCTCGGAGATCTTCAATATCTTCCATCGTTGTAACAAATATATCGACGAGACAGAACCGTGGGTTCTGGCGAAGGACGAAAGCAAGGCAGATCGTCTGGCGACGGTTATGTATAACCTGGCGGAGAGCATCATGATCGGTGCCTCCCTGATGGACAGCTTCATGCCCGAGACGGCGAAGCGTATCTCGGAGCAGTTCGGCATTGCCCTTCGTGAGATGGACGACCTGTCGAAGTTCGGCCTGCTGGAGAACGGAACGAAAGTGACCGAGAAGCCGGAGATCCTGTTCGCGCGTGCGGATGTGAAGGAGATCATGGTCGAGGTCGAGAAGATCCGTGCTGCCCAGAAGGCAGAGTATGAGAAGGAACAGGCGGCTCTGGGCGTAGCTCCCGAGGCACCCGCTGAGGCGGAGAGCGTGATCGATATCGCCCGTAAGGACGAGATCACATATGATGACTTCGCGAAGCTGCAGTTCCAGGTCGGCGAGATCATCGAGTGCGCAGAGGTTCCGAAGTCGAAGAAACTGCTGTGCTCGAAGGTGAAGATCGGCAGCGAGGTGAAGCAGATCGTTTCCGGCATCAAGCAGCACTACAGTGCGCAGGAGATGGTCGGAAAGAAGGTCATGGTCCTCGTGAACCTGAAGCCGGCGACGCTGGCGGGCGTGGTTTCTGAGGGCATGCTGCTGTGCGCCGAGGATGAGAACGGCGAGCTGTCGCTGATGGTGCCGGAGAAGAAGATGCCGGCGGGCGCGGAGATTTGTTAACTATGATTTTTGATACACACGCACATTATGATGATGCGGCGTTTGATGCGGACCGCGAGGAGCTTTTGGGCGGCGGTCTTCAGGCGGGAGGTGTCGGTCTGGTGGTGAATATCGGCACCGACTTAAAGACGCTGCATCAGACGATCGAACTGACGGAGCGGTACCCGTACTTCTACGGGGCGCTCGGCATTCATCCGGACTGTGTGGACGGACTTAATGAGGAGCATTTGCCGATCTTGCGGCAAATGCTCCTTGAGCATAAGAAGATGGTGGCGATCGGCGAGATCGGCCTGGACTATCACGGCGATTATGAGCGGGACATCCCGCTGCAGAAGAAGTGGTTTACGTGGCAGCTGCGGCTTGCGCGGGAGCTGAAACTTCCGGTGGTGATCCACAGCCGGGACGCGGCGGCGGACACGATGGAGATCCTGAAGGCGGAGGATGCGGGCAGCATCGGTGGCGTCATGCATTGCTATTCCTACAGCGTGGAGATCGCGCGGGAAGTGGTGAAGATGGGGCTGTACATCGGGATCGGTGGCGTGCTGACGTTTAAGAACGGACGGAAGCTGAAGGAGGTCGCGGCCGAAACGCCCATGGAGCGGATCCTGCTGGAGACGGATTGCCCGTATTTGGCACCGACGCCGTATCGCGGGCAGCGGAACGACAGCCGGAATATCGCGCTCGTGGCGCAGGAGCTAGCGCAGATAAAGGGGATCACGCCGGAGGAAGTGCTTCGCATCACGGAGGAGAACGCGCGGCGGTTTTATAAGTTGTGACAGGTGACAGAAAGAACCGTCCCAGGTGTCACATGAGGAGAGAGAAATGGCAAAATTAGGAGATCCGAAGGAGACCATCGCGGTCCTTCAGAAATATCAGTTTCGATTTTCGAAGAAGTTCGGGCAGAATTTCCTGATCGATACGCACGTACTGGATAAGATCATCCGCTATGCGGGGGTCAGCCGGGACGACTGTGTGCTGGAGATCGGGCCGGGCATCGGCACGCTGACGCAGTATCTGGCGGAAAATGCGCGCGAGGTGGTCGCTGTCGAGATCGACGATACGCTGATCCCCATTTTGCAGGACACATTGAGTGAATATAAGAATGTCACGGTGATCAACGATGACATCATGAAGGTGGATATCGCCGCATTGGCTCAGGCGCACAACGGCGGCCGGCCCATGAAGGTAGTGGCGAACCTGCCGTATTACATCACGACGCCCATCATCATGGGTTTGTTTGAGTCGCATGTACCGATCTCGAGCATCACGGTCATGGTGCAGAAGGAGGTTGCGCGGCGTATGGAGGCGGGGCCCGGGTCGAAGGACTACGGCGCGCTGTCGCTGGCGGTGCAGTACTATGCGAAACCGTATCTGGCGGCAAATGTCCCGGCGAACTGTTTTATGCCGCGGCCGAATGTCGACTCGGCGGTGATCGTGCTGACGCGGCACGAGGAGATGCCGGTGCAGGTGAAGGACGAGAAGTTGCTGTTTGCGATCATCCGCGCGGCGTTCAACATGCGGCGTAAGACGCTGGTCAATGCGCTGGCGGGCGCGGCGGAGTTTACATTGCCCTTGTCGAAAGAGGAGATCGAGGGCGTGATCACGTCGGTCGGACTGGACGCGATGGTGCGGGGCGAGGCGTTGACGCTCGCGCAGTTCGCGGCGCTGGCGGACGCATTTTCCGCAAAGGAGGGCGCATGAAGGATCCGGAACGCAGAAGGCTGCTGAAACAGAAGAAGCTGGAGGAGGCCGAGAAGGCGCGTCGGAAGGCGGAACTGGAGCAGGAGAAGAAAGACAAAAAGTTCATGGGCGAGGCGATGAAGCAGGCGAAGAAGGCGCTTTCGCTCGGCGAGGTGCCCATCGGTTGCGTTATCGAGTGCGACGGGAAGATCATCGGCCGCGGGTATAACCGACGGAACACCGACCACAGCACGCTTTCGCACGCGGAGATCACAGCGATCCGGAAGGCGTCGAAGGAGCTGGGCGACTGGAGGCTGGATAACTGCACGCTGTACGTGACGCTCGAGCCGTGCCAGATGTGCGCGGGAGCGATCGTGCAGGCGCGGGTGCCGCGGGTGGTCATGGCCTGCATGAACCCGAAGGCCGGCTGCGGCGGGTCGATCCTGAACCTGTTGCAGATGAAGCAGTTCAACCATCAGGTCGAGGTGAAACGCGGCGTGATGGAGAAGGAATGTTCGCAGATGCTGAAGGATTTCTTTAAGGATCTGCGCGAGCGAATCAAGCGCGGTGAGGATGGTGAGGACGATTGAGAATAGCGGGAATGCAGAAGACGACGCTGCTCGATTTCCCCGGGAAGATGGCGGCGATCGTATTTACCGGCGGGTGTAATTTCGCCTGCCCGTACTGCCATAATTCGGAATTGATCTCGTGGGGCGACGACGTGCCGCTGATGTCGGAGGACGACGTTTTCGCCTATTTGAATAAACGGAAGAACATGCTCGAGGGACTCGTGATCTCGGGCGGTGAGCCGACGTTGCAGAAGGATCTGGAGGATTTCATCCGGAGGGTGCGCGACCTCGGTTACCTGATCAAACTGGACACGAACGGGACGACGCCGACGATCCTCATGGATCTGTGCGGGAAGGGCCTCATCGATTATGTGGCCATGGACGTGAAGGCGTCGGACAACCTGTGCGCACGGGCGTGCGGACTGGCGAAACTGGACGCGACCGCGCGGGAAATGCTACAAGCAAACATGAAAAAAAGCAGGGAGTTCCTGCTTTCGGGTTCGGTGGCTTATGAATTCCGTACGACGCTCGTGCAGGGACTGCACACGGCGGAGGATGTAGAGAAGATCGCGGAGCAGATCCGCGGCGCATCGGCCTACTTCCTGCAGAACTATCGCGAGAGCGAGACCGTTTTGTGCAAGGACGGGCTGTCGCCCTTCAGCCGGGAGCAGCTGGAAGACTTCCTGACGATCGTGAAGAAATATGTGCCTGCGGCGCAGATCCGCGGGTGAAGATAGAGGCCGGGGGCGGCCGCATGGTTATGCGGCCGCCCCCGGCCC
>JAFYZH010000102.1 GCA_017548765.1 Lachnospiraceae bacterium
ACAGAGAAGAGACACTACGCACACGTTGACTGCCCGGGCCATGCTGACTACGTTAAGAACATGATCACCGGTGCTGCACAGATGGACGGCGCTATCCTGGTTGTTGCTGCAACTGATGGTGTTATGGCTCAGACCAAGGAGCACATCCTTCTGTCCCGTCAGGTAGGTGTACCTTACATCGTAGTATTCATGAACAAGTGCGATATGGTTGATGACGAAGAACTCCTTGAGCTCGTTGAGATGGAGATCACCGAGCAGCTCGAAGAGTACGAGTTCACAGGTTGCCCGATCGTTAAGGGTTCCGCTCTGAAGGCTCTGGAGAATCCGAGCAGCGAGTGGGGCGACAAGATCATGGAGCTGATGGACACTGTTGACAGCTACATTCCGGATCCGGTTCGTGAGACAGATAAGCCTTTCCTTATGCCTGTCGAGGACGTATTCTCTATCACAGGTCGTGGTACCGTTGCTACTGGTAGAGTAGAGCGTGGTACACTGCACGTATCTGAGGAAGTTGAGATCGTTGGTATTCACGAAGAGACCCGTAAGGTTGTTGTAACCGGTATCGAGATGTTCCGTAAGCTTCTTGATGAGGCTCAGGCTGGTGATAACATCGGTGCACTCCTTCGTGGTGTTCAGAGAAACGAGATCGAGCGTGGTCAGGTTCTCTGTAAGCCCGGCTCTGTAAAGTGCCACACCAAGTTCACCGCTCAGGTTTACGTACTGACTAAGGATGAGGGTGGTCGTCACACACCTTTCTTCAACAACTATCGTCCTCAGTTCTACTTCAGAACAACCGACGTTACCGGCGTTTGCAACCTGCCTGCAGGCACAGAGATGTGCATGCCTGGTGATAACGTAGAGATGACCGTAGAGCTCATCCACCCGGTAGCTATGGAGCAGGGTCTTCGTTTCGCTATCCGTGAGGGTGGTAGAACCGTTGGTTCCGGCCGTGTTGTTACTATCGTTGAATAATCTGACGAAAAGTAAATATACGAATTCAGGCAGGGCCCTTCGCAAGAAGGGCCCTGTTTTTGATTCCGCAAATTGTGCGGGGGAGGGGGTGGTGGCCGCGGGGAACCGCCTATGACAACCCTTTCATATATAGGCGGTCTCGGGGTGGAAGCGAGACGTGGGGAACCGCCTATGTCATCCCCCTCATATATAGGCGGTCTCGGGGGAGGGGAGCGAGATGCTGAAAACCGCTGATCGGACGCCTTTCATGTATAGGCGGTCTCTAGGGAGGGGGGCAAGCCGCGGGGAACCGCCTATGACAACCCTTTCATATATAGGCGGTCTCGGGGGTGGTGAGCAAGCTGAGGCGAACCGCCGCTGGGGAGCCCGCCACGCATAGGCGGTCTCGAGGTTGGGAAGCAAGCTGAGGCGAACCGCCGATCCGAAGTATCTCATATATAGGCGGTTTTGGGGATGGGAGCGGACGGCCTCGGGGAAGAGAGCGAGAGTATCAAGAATGATTATAGCGAATTAAGGGGGCATTTAATGAAGCCACGGAATAATGAGGAGGTAAGAATATAAAGAAGAGAATTCAAAAAGAAATACAAAGGCTGGAGATGCTGCAAGATAAGATATTATACGAGCAGGATTTCCATGAAAAGAATTCAAAACATGGGACGCAAGGGAACGGTGAGAAGTTAATTTGCAAGAAAAGCAAGAACCACTATGATTACTATGTCGGCGGAAAGTATATAAGCAAGAGAAAAGAAATGGGAAGGCTCCGGAAACTTGCTGAACAAGAGTATCGTAGGAAACTTCTGGATGAGTTAAGAATAGAATGTAAATATCTGCGACGAGTGCTGGAAACGGATCGGCGCTTATCAGACGTTTACCGAAATATGCATAAAGGGAAGCAGGCATTGATTGAGCCGGATTACGAGCCGATAGAAAAGAGGATCGAGAAGTTTGAAACTGCTAAGTACAACGGCCTGGGGTTTTCGGATAGTGATCAGACCGAGTATATTACCAACAGGGGAGAACGTGTCCGGTCGAAATCAGAGAAGATCATTGCGGATGAATTGGCCAGACAGGGGATACCATATAAATATGAGAAGCCGTTGCAGCTGAACGTGGATGGCATGATGAAGACCTTTTATCCGGATTTCACAGTCATGAACGTGACTACGGGGGAGATCAAGTATTTGGAGCATTTGGGGATGGTGGACAGTTCAAATTATCTGAAGAACACACTTTCCAAACTGGATGTCTACGAGAAGAATGGCTTGCTGATCGGGCGGGAGGTGATCTTGCTTCATGAGAGTGCTTATCGGCCGCTGAACACTCGGGTGATCACAGATTACATTCGGGAATTCCTGGCTTAAGCGAGCGCCTTGCTGTGGAGGAGAACGGCATTGAACGAGGGGGGGGATGCTGACCATACAGATTCAATGCGGGCTTCGGTAAGCGTGTTGCGGGGTTCTGCTTGGCCGGTGAGTGTTTTCGGAACAACAATCCTGTCTTGCGATTTGTAGGGTTTTGCCTTATAATGGAAGCATGATTTTCGGGGTTGAAAACTCGGGAAATGCGTGCAGGGAGCGCAGGATAGAAGGACTTGCGTTTCCGAATATCGGGTGTGTCTGCCGGTTTCACAGAGGCGGTAAGGAGTAAACATGAGAGATTTTCGATTAGCGGGCGCGGGCAATGGCGCCGTGATCTATTATGAAGAGGGTACGAAGGACAGCGCGGGCATTAAGAGGATCGCGAAGGTGGTCGCGGGCGATGTGTTTGTGATCTCGGCCGGGCGGCTGGGGGTTCGCGGCATCCGGAGGAACCGCCAGAGTTTGTTGGCGGAGATGCTGTATATGGCGCCGGAGGACACGGACCTGGTGTGCGTGTGCACGGCGGATCAGGATCTGTATAAAGAGTGGGAGGCCGCGGGTGTTGATTTCGGGTTTGCGCCGGCGGGGCAGAGCCTCGGCCGCGAGCGGTTTTCCATGCAGGTGGTGAATATAAGGAAGACGGAGGCGGGTGTTGAAGTTGTAGCGAGCTCGGCTGTGTCAACAGAGTCTGTTGCGTCGGTGGCATCGGGCTCGGCTTCGGCGACTGCATCAGCTGCTGTGTCGGCAGCATCGGCTTCAGCAACCGCAACTGCTTCAGCTGTAGCGTCTGCAGCATCAGCCTCGGCTTCCGCATCCGCATCTGTCGCTTCGGGCGTGGCTTCCGACTCCACTACGGTCCTGCTGATCGCGGGTTCGGATCGCCTGGGCGCGATCTATGGTTTGCTCGAGATCTCGAAGATCTGTGGCATGCCGACGTGGTGCTACTGGGGCGATGCGATGCCGAAACGGCAGAAGCAGCTGCATTTGCCGGCGGAGGCACTGACGAAGGTGTCGAAGGAGCCGTCGGTGCGCCTGCGCGGATTTTTCATGAACGACGAGTGGCCGTCGCTCGGAAACTGGGTTTCCAACACGTTCGGCGACTTCAATGTAGATTTTTATGAGCAGGTGTTCGTGCTCCTGCTTCGTATGCACGGCAACTTCCTGTGGCCGGCCATGTGGTCGGCGTCCTTCCCATGCGATGGCGCGGGCGGAAACACGCGGGAGACCGATCCGCTGGCGAACGCCATCCTGGCGGACGAACTGGGCATCACCATGAGCACGTCGCATCACGAGCCCCTCATGCGCGCGAGCGAGGAGTGGGACCACGTGAAGTCCGCGGACAATGCGGTGGGCTACGGCCACGACTGGAACTACCGCACGAACGCGCGCGGCCTGCATGAATATTGGGACGACTCTGTGAAGCGCATGGGTGCGTTCAAGAACCTGTACACCCTGGGCATGCGCGGTGAGCGCGACTCCAAGATCATGGGCGATGATGCGACCATGCTGGACAATGTCAATCTTCTGAAGGACACCATCCTGGACCAAAAGGCGATCCTGGCGGCGCATGGCCTGAAGGACGCGCCGAAGGTGCTCGCCTTGTATAAGGAAGTGGAAGATTATTTCTACGGCGACGAGACCACGCCGGGTCTGGCGACCTGGGAGGAACTCGACGACGTCCTCCTCCTGCTTTCCGATGATAATTTCGCAAACTGTCGCACGCTTCCGACCGCGGAGACGAAGGATCGCCCGGCCGGCTGGGGTCTGTACTACCACTTCGACTACCACGGCGGCCCGATCTCCTACGAGTGGGTGAACAGCACAGCTCTCCAGAAGGTTTGGGACCAGATGACCCTGGCGTATGAGTACGGCATCCGCGATCTTTGGGTGGTCAATGTCGGCGACCTGCGTCCGCAGGAGCTGCCGCTGTCGTACTTCCTGGATCTCGCTTATGATTTCGAGGGCATGGGATCTTCCGCGCCGAACACCTGTGAGACATATATTAGAAAGTGGGTGGATGAGCAGTTCGCCGCACTGGAAGACGCTGACGACCTCCGCGAGAAGATCGCGCAGATCCTTTCCTTATATACACATATGAACCAGAACCGCCGGCCCGAGGTCGTGTACGAGAATACATTTTCCGTAAACTACCTGCAGGAGGCGGCGCGGGAACTGAAGAAGGCTGAACTGATCGAGAAGCTCTGCTTCGAGGTTTTCGACAAAATGGACGAGCGCCTGGCGCCCTCGTTCTACGGACTGGCGGCCTTCCCGGCCCTGGCGTCCGCGAACGTACGCAAGATGATGATCCTCGCGGGATACTACAATCTGTATGCGTCGGCGGGGGACGGACTGGCCAATGTCTGCCACGCCCTCGTGACCGAGTGCATTGCCCGCGATAAAGAACTGTGCCGCTGCTACAACGAAGACATGGCGGGCGGCAAATGGAACGGCATGATGCTGAGCAACCACGTCGGCTTCCACCGCTGGAACGACGAGGGTTGGTCCTATCCGCAGACGGCGGTCATCGCCGAGAAGGACGGTCTGTTCGTCTGGAGCGAGGACGACGGTTCGTCGTGCTTCGCAGGCTTCGACGCCGAACCCTGCGTGCTCACCCTGCCGAGCCTGATGGAGGGCCGCGGCGAGGAACTTCTGCTGACCGTTTCTGCGTCCGGCACCTACGATCCTGACGCGGAAAATGTTGAGATCGGCCTGTCGCAGATCCCGGAGTGGCTGAACGTTGTGGTCGCCCCGAAGTTCGAGAGCGAGCTTTCGAGGTCGATCGTGGAAGACGAACTTCTGGACATGGTGGCGGATTTCCGCGCCTGCCCGACGGCCTTCGAGGTGCGGATCTCGCTGAACGAGCACGCCGACCTGCTGCCGCAGGAGAGCGTGAAGGACAGTTTCAAGATCACCCTGGGCACCGCTTGCGTCGTTGTCGAGACGCGCTTTGAGGCGCTCGCGGACGAAGCGGTCGGTGAGGACATGCGCAAAGTTGAAAACAACGGCTACCTCGAACTCGAGGCGAACATGGCGCGCCTCACGCCCGGCAAAAACGGACGCGAGTTCCTGCTGCTCACCGAGTACGGCAAGACGGCGGACACCCTGCGCATGGAGCCGGTGTTCGGCGACGTGAAGGATGGCGAAGATGCGCCGAAGGCGGAGCTTGGGTTCCGCATCGTTCATGAAGGAACGTATGAGATCCAGCTGTGCTTCGGACCGAGCAACCCGGTCGAAAAGGGTTGCGGCCAATGCTTCGGCTTGTTGCTGGATGGCGAGGCCCTGCCGGGAACGAACGGCGAGGCGGTGAGGGATTCATTGCCCGCAGGCTTCATAGCCGGAGATTATAACAGCTTCGCATGGTGCCGCGGCGTGTTGGAGAACATCCGCGTGGTGACATACACGGCGAAACTGTCGGCCGGAACGCACAGCCTGCTCTACATCGGGGCGGACGCCGGAGTGCTGTTGCAGCGCGTCGTACTCGTGCGTGAGCCCGACTGAAAGGGGCAATCGCGACCTGCGCCGAATAAGCAAAACGATAAGAAGAGGTGCCAGCGCATCGGATCAGAAGAATGAAATGCTGCATTGCATCATATAATAAGAAGGAGGGGCAGTTTTCTGCCGCAAACTATGTTAGTAGCCGATCAATGGAAGGAATATACCGTGCTCGATACGTCGGGCGGGGAGAAACTGGAGCGCTGGGGCGACTATGTGCTGGTGCGCCCGGATCCGCAGGTCATCTGGACCACGAAGAAAACGAACGCGGGGTGGAGGAAGCCGAACGCGCACTACCACCGGAGCGACCGCGGAGGCGGCGAGTGGGAGTTCTTCGACCTGCCGAAGCAGTGGAGCATCCGTTACGATCCGCTGGATCTGACGTTCCTGCTGAAGCCGTTCAGTTTCAAGCATACCGGACTCTTCCCGGAGCAGGCGGTGAACTGGTCGTGGTTCGCGAAGATCATCCGCGACGCGAAGGCGAAGGAGCCGGAGCGCACGATCAAGGTGCTGAACTTGTTCGCCTACACCGGCGGCGCGACATTGGCCGCGGCTCGCGCGGGCGCAGCGGTCACACACGTGGATGCGTCGAAGGGCATGACCCAGTGGGCGAAGGAAAATGCGGCGGCCTCCGGACTGTCGGACGCGCCCATCCGCTGGCTGGTCGATGACTGCCAGAAGTTCGTCGAGCGCGAGATCCGCCGGGGTAATCATTACGACGCCATCATCATGGATCCGCCGTCCTACGGACGCGGGCCGGGCGGCGAGGTCTGGAAGATCGAGGATGCCGTGCATCCGCTCGTTGCGACCTGCAAGCAGCTGCTGAGCGACAAACCTCTGTTCTTCCTTATTAACTCTTACACGACCGGACTTCAGCCGGCTGTGCTTACGTACATGCTGCAGCTGGAGGTGGCTTCGGCCTTCGGAGGGACCGTATGCTCGGACGAGATCGGCCTGCCCGTAAAGGAAGGTCCGGTGCCGGGACTGGTGCTCCCGTGCGGAGCCAGCGGCCGCTGGATGGCCTGAAAACCCGAAAAATGTTGAAAAACCCTGGATTTTACATGGGGAAAGCTCCCGCGAAAGCCCGAGTTTTCCCCAAAATGATGAAAATCAGAAAAAAATTTAAAAAAACGCTTGCAATTTCAGCAGGGATGCGGTAATATAGTCCTTGCTGTGACATTGATAGCGTTGAAGTGTGAGGTTGCTGCCCACCGTGGCAGGTTTTCCGCGGAGCGAATGTCAAGTTAGGAAACTGGCGACAAGTCACTGTACCAAATCATCCGCTTCGGGCGGAAATGACGTGCGGACGGGGCAGCAAGGCCTCATATTTTTATGAGTCCGGTTGCGACACGCACGGGCAAGTGTACAGTCACCACTTGTCGTACTGTTAAAAGTACGAATAGGAGGCGACTTTTTTTATGGCAAGTCAAGTAATGAGAATCACGTTGAAGGCATACGAGCACCAGTTGGTGGATCAGTCTGCCGCAAAGATCATCGACACCGCGAAGAAGAGCGGTGCACAGGTAAGCGGACCGGTTCCTCTTCCTACTAAGAAAGAGGTAGTTACGATCCTCAGAGCCGTTCACAAGTATAAGGACTCCAGAGAGCAGTTCGAACAGAGAACGCACAAGAGATTGATCGATATCATCGCGCCGAACCAGAAGACAGTGGATGCACTTTCCCGTCTTGAGATGCCGGCAGGTGTTTACATCGATATCAAGATGAAGACAAAGTAATTTGCCATTCATTGACCGAGACTGAAACGTCTCACCCAAACAAGTTTATCCGGAACATGATATAGAAGCGTTTTCAAACCCACTTATATCTGACTGTTCTAGGATGATTGCCGCGAAACGCGGTAATCCGCTGTAGATAAAACAGGAGGTAAAACACATGAAGAAAGCGATTTTAGCTACAAAAGTCGGAATGACTCAGGTCTTCGATGCAGAAGCAGGCGTTCTCATTCCGGTAACGGTTCTTCAGGCTGGCCCTTGCGTAGTTACGCAGGTTAAGACAGTTGATAAGGACGGTTACGATGCAGTTCAGGTCGGATTTGTTGACAAGAGAGAAAAGCTCGTCACAAAGCCGCTTAAGGGTCACTTTGACAAGGCAGGGGTATCCTACAAGAGATACATCCGCGAGCTTAAGCTCGACAACGCTGCCGAGTATTCCGTAAAGGATGAGATCAAGGCTGACATGTTTGCAGAGGGCGACAAGATCGACGCTACTGCAATTTCAAAGGGTAAAGGATACCAGGGTGCCATCAAGCGCCACGGCCAGTCCAGAGGACCTATGGGCCATGGTTCCAAGTATCATCGTCATGCGGGTTCCAACGGTCCTGCCACTACGCCCGGTAGAGTATTCAAGGGTAAGAAGATGGCCGGCCACATGGGAAGCAAGAAGGTTACGATCCAGAATCTTGTGGTTGTTCGCGTAGATGCTGAGAAGAACCTGCTTCTGGTTAAGGGTGCAGTACCCGGCGCTAAGAACGCACTTGTAACACTGAAGAACACCGTTAAGACGGACAAATAGTTATATTTGTTGAAAGGAGGCTAACAGATGGCTAAGGTATCTGTTTACAATATGGAAGGCGCTCAGGTAGGCGAGATCGAATTAAACGACTCCGTATTTGGCGTTGAAGTAAACGAGCATTTGGTAAAGATGGCTGTTACAAACCAGCTGGCCAATATGCGTCAGGGCACACAGAAGGCTAAGACCCGTGCGGAAGTATCCGGCGGCGGAAAGAAGCCTTGGAGACAGAAGGGAACCGGTCACGCTCGTCAGGGTTCCATCCGCGCACCTCAGTGGAAGGGCGGCGGCATGGTATTCGCACCCGTACCGAGAGAGTATTCCTTCAAGTTGAATAAGAAAGAGAAGAGAGCAGCTCTTAAGTCTGCACTTTCTTCTAAGGTTGCAGATCAGAAGTTCATCGTTCTCGATCAGCTCGTAATGGACGAGATCAAGACGAAGAAGTTCGCTCAGATCATGGCTAACCTGAAGCTGGATAAGGCTCTGGTAGTTCTTGCAGATAACGACACAAACGTTGTTAAGTCCGCTAAGAACATCCCGACCGTTAAGACAGCTCTTACAAACACGATCAATGTGTTTGATATCCTTAAGTATGACACCGTTGTTGCCACTAAGGCTGCAGTTGAGAAGATCGAGGAGGTATATGCGTAATGGCTGACATTAAATATTATGACGTGATCCTCAAGCCTGTTGTAACCGAGAAGAGCATGAATGCTATGGCAGAGAAGAAGTACACCTTCCTCGTTCACCCGGATGCAAATAAGGTTATGATCGCCGAGGCTGTTGAGAAGATGTTCCCCGGCACAAAGGTTGCAAGCGTGAATACCATGAACCTGGATGGTAAGACCCGTCGTCGTACATCCATCCGTGGCGTGATCTACGGCAAGACCGCTAAGATGAAGAAAGCGATCGTTAAGCTGACGGAAGAGAGCGCAGAGATCGAGGTATTCCAGGGTCTGTAATACATTGCCCGTAAGGACACAGGACCCAAGGTATTCGCAATAAAGCGAGATAATAAATGAACCCGGATGGAAAAGCCGGGGGTTTTGAAAGGAGTAACAACCATGGGAATTAAGAAATATACCCCATATACACCTTCCAGACGTAACATGACAGGCTCCGATTTCGCGGAGATCACAAAGACCGTTCCCGAGAAGTCACTGCTCGTTTCTCTTAAGAAGAACGCAGGCCGTAACGATCAGGGTAAGATCACTGTCAGACATCGCGGTGGTGGAAATAGAAGAAAGTACAGAATCATTGATTTCAAGAGAAACAAAGACGGTATCCCCGCAAAGGTAGTTGCGATCGAGTACGATCCGAACCGTACAGCTAACATCGCCCTGATCTGCTACGCAGACGGCGCTAAGGCTTACATCCTGGCTCCTCAGGGCCTGGAAGTTGGCATGACCGTTAACAGCGGTGCTCAGGCCGAGGCTAGAATCGGTAACGCTCTTCCTTTGAGCGAGATCCCGGTAGGTACCAACGTACACAACATCGAGCTGTATCCCGGTGCAGGCGCTCAGCTGGTTCGTTCCGCAGGCGTTTCCGCACAGCTCATGGCAAAGGAAGGTAAGTACGCTACACTGCGTCTGCCGTCCGGCGAGATGAGAATGGTTTCCGGCCTTTGCAAGGCTACGATCGGTACCGTAGGTAATGCAGACCACAGCCTCATCAATATCGGTAAGGCAGGTCGTAAGAGACATATGGGTATCCGTCCTACCGTTCGCGGTTCCGTAATGAACCCTAACGATCACCCGCACGGCGGTGGTGAAGGTAAGTGTGGTATCGGTCGTCCCGGTCCCAGCACTCCTTGGGGCAAGCCTGCTCTTGGTCTTAAGACCAGAAAGAAGAACAAGCAGTCCAACAAGCTGATCGTAAGAAGACGCGACGGCAAGGCACTCAAGTAATTCGAGATAGGAGGATAAAAATCATATGGCTCGTTCACTTAAAAAAGGACCGTTCGCAGATGCACACCTTCTGAAGAAGGTCGATGCTATGAACGCTGCCGGCGACAAGTCTGTTATCAAGACCTGGTCCCGCCGTTCGACCATCTTCCCGCAGATGCTTGGTCATACAATCGCAGTTCATGATGGTAGAAAGCATATTCCGGTATATGTTACCGAGGATATGGTTGGTCACAAGTTGGGAGAATTCGTTGCTACCAGAACCTACAGAGGTCATGGCAAGGACGAAAAGAAATCACGTAAGTAATTGAAAGGAGGTTACTTCCAATGGCGAAAGGACATAGATCCAAAATCAAGAGAGAAAGAAACGCACAGAAGGATAATAGACCTTCAGCTAAGTTATCTTACGCCAGAATATCCGCACAGAAGGCTTGCTTCGTGCTGGATGCCATCAGAGGCAAAGATGTAAAGTCAGCGATCGGTATCCTGACTTACAACCCCAGATATGCTTCTTCTGTTATTTTAAAGCTTCTGAATTCTGCTATTGCTAACGCAGAGAACAACAATGGCATGAATCCGGAGAAACTGTTTATAGAGGAGTGCTTTGCTAACCAGGGCCCGACTATGAAGAGAATGCATCCCAGAGCGCAGGGTAGAGCTTACGGCATCTTAAAGAGAGTAAGCCACATCACCATCGTGCTCAATGAAAGATAGGAGGAGAATATGGGACAGAAAGTTAATCCTCACGGCCTGAGAGTCGGTATCATCAAGGATTGGGAGTCTAAGTGGTATGCAGATGCAAACTTCGCAGACTGCCTGGTTGAAGATTATAACATCCGTAAGTGCCTGAAAGAGAAGCTTTTCGGCGCAGGCATTTCCAAGATCGAGATCGAGAGATCTACAGACCGCGTTAAGGTTATCATCTATACTGCAAAGCCCGGTATCGTTATCGGTAAGGGCGGCGCTGATATTGAGAAGTTGAAGAATGAAGTTCAGAAGCTGACAAAGAATAAGCTCTTTGTTGACATCAAGGAAGTTAAGAGACCTGACCGCGAGGCTCAGCTTGTAGCAGAGAACATCGCAGCACAGCTCGAGAACCGTATCTCATTCCGTCGTGCTATGAAATCCAGCATGAGCCGTGCAATGAAGTCCGGTATCCTTGGTATCAAGACTGCATGCTCCGGTCGTCTGGGTGGTGCAGATATTGCTCGTACAGAATTCTACAGCGAGGGAACCATCCCGCTTCAGACACTTCGTGCCGATATCGATTATGGTTTCGCTGAGGCAGACACCACCTACGGTAAGGTAGGCGTTAAAGTCTGGATCTACAAGGGCGAAGTCCTTCCGGTTAAGGCTTCTAAGGAAGGAGGAGCTAAATAATGTTAATGCCTAAAAGAGTTAAGCACCGCAAGCAGTTCCGTGGAACCATGGCTGGTAAGGCGCTTAGAGGAAATAAGATCAGTAACGGTGAGTACGGTTTGGTATCTATGGATCCCTGCTGGATCAAGTCCAACCAGATCGAGGCAGCCCGTGTCGCTATGACACGTTATATCAAGCGTGGTGGTAAGGTTTGGATCAAGATCTTCCCCGACAAGCCCGTAACGGCAAAGCCTGCCGAGACTCGAATGGGTTCCGGTAAAGGTGCGCTTGAGTACTGGGTAGCTGTAGTTAAGCCCGGCCGTGTAATGTTCGAAATTGCAGGTGTTCCGGAAGATGTTGCAAAGGAAGCGCTTCGTCTCGCTATGCACAAGTTGCCTTGCAGATGTAAGATCGTATCCCGCGCAGACTTAGAAGGCGGTGATAACAGTGAAGAATAATATCGTAAACGACTTGAGAGCTAAATCGATCGCAGATCTGCAGGATGAACTCGTATCTGCGAAGAAAGAACTGTTCAACTTGAGATTCCAGAACGCGACTAATCAGCTGGATAACACGAGCCGGATCAAGGAAGTTCGTAAGAACATCGCAAAGATTCAAACCGTTATCACTGAGAAGGCTAAGATCGCTGAATAATCCCGGGAAGGAGGAACTTTAATATGGAAAGAAATTTAAGAAAGACCCGTACTGGGAAGGTTGTCAGCAACAAGATGGATAAGACCATCGTTGTAGCCGTAGAAGACAATGTAAAGCATCCTCTTTACAAGAAGATCGTTAAGAGAACATACAAATTAAAGGCTCATGACGAGGAGAATGCATGCGGTATCGGTGACACAGTTAAGGTAATGGAAACAAGACCTCTGTCCAAGGATAAGAGATGGAGACTGGTTGAGATTATCGAGAAGGCGAAATAATCGAGACACCCGGCTTTATGTCGGGATGAAAGGAGATTCAAGATGATTCAGCAGGAAACCCGATTGAAGGTCGCTGACAACACCGGTGCCAAGGAACTCCTTTGCATCAGAGTTTTGGGCGGTTCTACAAGAAGATATGCAGCTATCGGCGACGTGATCGTTGCGTCCGTAAAAGATGCAACACCCGGCGGCGTTGTTAAAAAGGGCGATGTTGTTAAGGCTGTCGTAGTTCGTACAGTTAAAGGCGCACATCGTAAGGATGGTTCTTACATCCGTTTCGATGATAACGCAGCAGTTATCATCAAGGAGGATAAGAACCCCAGAGGTACCCGTATTTTCGGACCGGTTGCCAGAGAGCTTCGTGAGAAGCAGTTTATGAAGATCGTATCTTTGGCACCCGAAGTATTATAAGGAGGTGGCGATTTGGCTGCAAAGATTAAAAAAGGTGATACCGTACGCGTGATCGCCGGAGCAGAAAAAGATAAAGAAGGCAAAGTCCTGGAAGTTAAGGACGGCGCTGTTAAGGTTGAAGGTATCAACATGGTCACCAAGCACATGAAGCAGAACCCCGGCAATCCGAACGGTGGTATCGTGACCAAAGAGGCCTTTATCGATGCCTCCAATGTTATGTTGGTTGTTGGTAAGGACGCAGTTCGCGTCGGCTTCAAGGTTGAGAACGGTCTTAAGTACCGCATCAACAAGAAGAACGGTGAAGTGATCGACATCGTTTCGACCGCTAAGAAGAACTAAGCATTTTGGAGAGGAGGTCCGAACTTTGAGTAGTAGATTAAAAGATTTTTATGCTAGCGAGGTCGTTCCCGCTATGATTAAAGAGTTCGGCTACAAGAACATTATGGAAGTTCCGAAGCTTGACAAGATCGTGATCAACCGCGGTGTTGGTGAAGCAAGAGAGAATGCTAAGGTTCTGGATGTAGCTGTTAAAGAATTGGAGACGATCGCAGGACAGAAGGCCGTTGTTACAAAGGCTAAGAAGTCCGTTGCGAACTTCAAAGTCAGAGAAGGCATGCAGATCGGTTGCAAGGTAACCCTTCGCGGCGACAGAATGTATGAATTCCTGGATCGTTTGGTAAACCTGTCATTGCCTCGTGTGCGTGACTTCAGAGGTGTTAACCCTAACTCCTTCGACGGAAGAGGTAACTACGCTCTCGGTATCCGTGAGCAGCTCATTTTCCCTGAGATCGAGTACGATAAGGTTGACAAGACCCGTGGTATGGACATTATCGTTGTAACGACTGCTAAGACTGACGCTGAAGCGCGTAAGCTGTTAGAGCTGTTCAACATGCCCTTTCAGAAGTGATCAGGAGGTAGATTTTCATGGCAAAAACTTCAATGAAGATTAAGCAGGCGCGTGAGCAGAAGTTCTCCACCAGAGAGTACAATCGCTGCAGAATCTGCGGCAGACCGCACGCATATTTGAGAAAGTACGGCATTTGCAGAATCTGCTTCCGTGAGTTGGCTTACAAGGGCCAGATCCCCGGCGTAAAGAAAGCAAGCTGGTAATTCGAGGAAGGAGGACACTTAAATGGCAATGAACGATCCTATTGCAGATATGCTTACAAGAATTCGTAATGCTAACACTGCAAAGCATGACACAGTAGATATTCCTTCATCTAAGATGAAGATCGCGATCGCAGACATCCTCGTAAATGAGGGCTATATCGCTAAATACGAACTGGTTGACAACGGTAACTTCAAGGATATCCGCATTACCCTTAAGTATAACAAGGATAAGTCCGAGAAGGCTCTTACAAACCTTAAGAGAATCTCTAAGCCCGGTCTTCGTGTTTACGTAAGCTGCGAAAATATGCCGAAGGTACTTGGCGGACTCGGCACCGCGATCATTTCCACCAACAAGGGTGTGATCACGGACAAGGAAGCCAGAAATCAGAACATCGGCGGCGAAGTGCTGGCGTTTGTTTGGTAAGAAACGACATATTCAATTATTTAGGAGGAATGGCAAATGTCACGAATTGGAAGAATGCCCATCGCGATCCCCGCAGGTGTTACTGTGAGCATCGCAGAAAATAATAAAGTGACGGTCAAGGGACCGAAGGGTACCCTTGAAAGAGTGCTCCCTGCAGAGATGGAGATCAAGCAGGAAGGCGCTGAAGTAGTAGTTTCCAGACCGAACGATCTGAAGAAGATGCGTTCCCTTCATGGTTTGACTAGAACCCTTATCGCGAACATGGTCACCGGTGTTACCGCTGGCTATGAGAAGGCGCTTGAGGTAAACGGTGTCGGCTACAGAGCCGCAAAGCAGGGTAAGAAGCTCGTTCTTTCTCTCGGATATTCTCATCCGGTAGAGATGATCGATCCGGAAGGCCTTGAGTCTACCGTAGACGGCAACAAGATCGTTGTTAAGGGTATCGACAAAGAGAAGGTCGGACAGTACGCTGCCGAGATCAGAACAAAGAGACCCCCTGAACCTTACAAGGGCAAGGGTATCAAGTACGTGGATGAGACGATCCGTCGTAAAGTTGGTAAGACCGGTAAGAAGTAATAAAGGAGGAGTAAGATCATGATTAACAAGAAATCAAAAATTGAGATCCGCAAGGAAAAGCACAGAAGACTCCGCAGACATCTTTCCGGCACAGCCGAGAGACCCCGTCTCGCCGTTTTCAGAAGCAATGAGCACATCTATGCACAGGTGATCGATGATGTTCAGGGCAAGACCATTGTTTCCGCCTCTACTCTTTCCAAGGATATTAAGGCTGAGTTAGAGCACACCAATACCGTTGATGCAGCTGCAGCAGTAGGCAAGAGCATTGCCGAGAAGGCGATCGCAGCAGGTATCAAGGAAGTGGTATTCGATCGCGGTGGTTTTATATATCAGGGTAAAGTTAAGGCATTAGCAGAAGCGGCAAGAGAAGCCGGTCTGGAATTCTAGTCGAGGAGGAGAAAACATGAAGCGTACAATCATTGATGCTAGTCAGTACGAGTTGGAAGAGACCGTGGTAGCTATCAAGCGTGTAACCAAGGTTGTAAAGGGCGGTCGTAATTTCCGCTTCGCAGCACTCGTAGTGGTAGGCGATAAGAACGGTCATGTCGGAGCCGGTATCGGCAAGGCGACTGAGGTTCCGGAAGCTATCCGCAAGGGTAAAGAAGATGCTATGAAGCACCTCGTAGAGGTTCCCATGGATGAGAACAACTCGATCCCGCATGACAATGTCGGCAAGTTCGGAAGCGCTAACGTACTTCTGAAGAGAGCTCCCGAAGGTACCGGTATCATCGCCGGTGGTCCTGCACGTAACGTGCTCGAGCTCGCAGGTATTCGTAACGTTCGTACAAAGTCTCTTGGCTCCAACAACAAGCAGAACGTTGTTCTTGCAACCCTGCAGGGTCTGACGAGCTTGGTAACTCCCGAAACCGTTGCGAAGCGTCGCGGCAAGTCCGTAGAAGAGATCGTTGGCTAAGGAGGAAAGAATAATGGCTGGAAAGTTAAAGATTACATTAGTAAAATCCACCATCGGCGCGGTTCCGAAGAATAAGGCTACGGCAGAGGCTCTGGGCCTCACAAAGCTTCATAAGACGGTAGAATTACCGGACAATGCAGCAGTCCGCGGTATGATCGCTAAGGTTAGACACTTAGTAGAAGTAGAAGAAATCTGATAAGGAGGTGCCAAGATGGATTTGTCGAATTTAACACCTGCAGAAGGTTCTGTACACAGCAGCAACTTCCGTAGAGGCCGTGGTCACGGCTCAGGCAACGGCAAGACTGCCGGTAAGGGACACAAGGGTCAGAAGGCTCGTTCCGGCGGCAGCGTACGTCTCGGTTTCGAAGGCGGCCAGATGCCTTTATACAGACGTCTTCCTAAGAGAGGTTTCAAGAACCGCAACTCTAAGGAGATCGTCGCTATCAATATTGATGCACTTGAGAGATTTGAGGACGGCACCGAAGTAACGGTTGCTACTCTTCTTGAGAATGGCGTCATTTCACATGCTAGAGATGGAGTTAAGATACTCGGAAACGGAGATTTAACCAAGAAGCTTACGGTTAAAGTCGATGCAGTCAGCGAGAGCGCTAAGGCAAAGATCGAAGCGGTTGGTGGAAAAGTTGAGGTGATCTGATGTTCAAAACACTGCGAAATGCCTTTAAAGTAAAGGACGTTCGTAAGAAGTTATGGTTCACACTCATGATGCTTTTTGTAGTGCGCTTAGGCTGCCAGATTCCGATCCCCGGAACGGACTCATCGATCATTAAAGGTATTGTAGGACAGAATGATACGGTTGCCGGCATCTTAGGTATGATGTCCGGCGGTTCGTTCGAAAACTTCGCGATCTTCGCGCTCGGTATCGGACCATACATTACAGCGTCGATCATTATTCAGCTCTTAACAGCTGCATTCCCCGCTTTGGAAGAGATGCAGAAGGAAGGCGAAGAGGGCCGTAAGAAATTACAGTCTCTCACTCGTTACATGACGATCGCCCTTTCCGTTCTGCAGGGTGGCTTCCTTTCCTTCTCAATGGGACAGCAAGGACTGTTCGGTGATGCATGGAAGCCCGGTAATAAGTTCTGGTTGGTATTTTCCGCGACTGTTATCCTTACAGCCGGCGGTGCATGTCTGATGTGGATCGGTGAGCGTATCACCGAGAGAGGTGTGGGCAATGGTATCTCCGTCGTCCTGACCATCAACATCCTGGCGCGTATACCTTCCGATTTCGCTGCATTGGGAGAGAGGTTTGTTGCAAATAAGAAACCGCTTCCTGCCATGCTTGCGATCCTTATCATCGCGGCGATCATCATCGCGATGGTAGTATTTGTTATCTACCTTCAGGACGGTGTCCGGAAGATCCCGGTACAGTATTCCAAGAAGGTTCAGGGTAATAAACTGGTCGGTGGCCAGAAGTCACACATTCCGCTTAAAGTTAACACTGCAGGCGTTATCCCGGTCATCTTCGCATCGACGATCCTGTCGTTGCCTTCGATCATCAATTCCTATACCACTATCAACAATGGTGTTTGGAGAGGAATTGTGGATACGCTTTCACAGGGCAACTGGTTCCACTTCGGTGCGTCCTATAAGTGGTATTATGTGTTCGGCCCGATCCTCTACGTTTTGATGGTATTCGGTTTCTCGTATTTCTATACGTCCTTTACCTTCAATCCGACCGAGGTCGCTACCAACATCAAGAAGAACGGCGGTTTGATCCCGAGCGTCCGCGCCGGATCTTACACAGAGGAGTACCTCAAGAATATCCTGAAGTACCTCATCTTTATCGGAGCCATCGGTCTTTCGATCGTAGCTCTGGCGCCGATCGTAGCTTCCGGTTTGTTCGGTATCGCACAGGTATCCTTCGGCGGCACTTCGATCATCATTATCGTCAGCGTTGTGCTTGAGACGATCAAGGCGGTCGAGTCGCAGATGATGAACAGAAACTACAAGGGTTTCTTAAATAAATAATCAGATGGGTTCCATGGGGGATTTTTTCCTCCATGGGATTTGTCGGCGTTATAGGAGAGCTTATGAAGATTATCATGTTAGGCGCCCCCGGCGCGGGAAAAGGCACTCAGGCTAAGCTGATCGCCGATCAGTATCAGATCCCGCACATCTCTACCGGTGACATTTTCCGTGCGAACATCAAGAACGGAACCGAACTCGGTAAGAAAGCAAAATCATACATGGATCAGGGACTCCTGGTTCCGGACGAGCTGGTAGTCGACCTCGTTGTCGATCGCGTTGCACAGGATGACTGTGAAAACGGCTACGTTCTGGACGGTTTCCCCAGAACCATTCCGCAGGCTACGGCACTCGATGAAGCCCTGATCAAAAAGGGAACCGGCATCGACTACGCGCTGAACGTTGACGTTCCGGATGAGAACATCATCCGCCGCATGTCCGGCCGCCGCGCTTGTGTAAATTGTGGTGCTACGTACCATATTGTCCACATCCCGACAAAAGTTGAGGGCATCTGCGATCGTTGCGGCAGCGAGCTGATCCTTCGCGACGACGATAAGCCCGAGACGGTTCAGAAGCGTTTGAACGTTTACCACGAGCAGACGCAGCCGCTGATCGACTATTATTCGAAGGCAGGTATCCTGGTTTCCGTTGACGGAACGAAGGACATGATGGAGGTTTTCGCCGACATCGAGAAGATCCTGGGCGAATGATCTCGCGGCTATTAGGAGTTTAGAATGGCAATTTCAATCAAATCAACGCAGGAGATCGAGTACATGCGCGAGGCAGGAAGACTGCTGGCGCTGGTGCATCAGACGATGGCACAGGAGTTGAAGCCCGGAATGTCGACCTACCAGATCGACAAGATCGGCGAAGAAGCGATCCGCAGTTTCGGCTGCATTCCTTCTTTTCTGAATTATAACGGCTTCCCCGCTTCCATCTGCATTTCGGTCAATGATGTCATTATCCATGGCATTCCGAGTAAGAAGCATTTCGTCAAGGAGGGCGACATCGTCAGCCTGGACGCAGGCCTCATCTATCACGGCTACCACGCGGATGCAGCGCGTACCCTTGCGGTCGGCGAGATCTCCGAGGAAGCGAAGAAGTTGATCGAGGTAACTGAGAGAAGCTTCTTCGAAGGAATCAAGTTCGCGAAAGCGGGCGGCTTCCTTCACGACATTTCCGCAGGTGTTGAGAATTATGTAAAACCGTTTGGCTACGGCATTGTCCGTGAGTATACGGGCCACGGCGTCGGATCGCATTTGCATGAGGATCCCGCGGTGCCGAATTACAAGCCGATCGGACGCGGACCGAAGCTTCGCGCAGGCATGACGCTTGCCGTTGAACCGATGATCAACATCGGAACACACCGCATCAAACAGCTGGATGACGGCTGGACGGTGAAGACGGCGGACGGTTCGCTTTCCGCACACTATGAGAATACGATCCTCATCACAGATGGTGAGCCTGAGATTCTCACGCTGTTAAAGGCGTAAAGGGTGTCATTTATGACGACGTTTTCTCTGGGCGACTTGGTAATATCCCTACGTGGGCGCGACACCCGTACGATCTACATGGTACTGGGGCAGGATGCAAAAGGGCGCATATGTGTCAGCGATGGCAGGTATCACCCGTTGCAGAAACCGAAAGCCAAAAATCCGAAACATCTTAAAAAGGTGCGGACGGAGGTCTTAAACGCGGGTGGCGCGCCGATGCAGAACGAGAACATCAAGGCGGCCATAAAACAGTTTCGGAAAACCGAAACGTTTACACTCATTTCAGGAGGTAAGAATGTCGAAAGCGGACATTATTGAAATTGAAGGAACGGTAATCGAAAAACTTCCCAACGCAACCTTCCAGGTTGAATTGGCAAACGGTCATCAGGTACTTGCGTACATCAGCGGAAAGCTTCGTATGAATTATATTCGTATTCTTCCGGGCGATACCGTGACCATCGAACTGTCACCCTACGATTTGTCTAAGGGCAGGATCATTTGGAGAGAGAAGTAAGTCTTCAAAATCCTTTAAAGTTTTGCTTGACAAAGCAATTTTGTATGTGGTATGATAGATAACGCTGTTCGAGTCTGAGAGGGGATAGTGTCCCCTTTTGGCCGGAAATTCCGCGGGGCGGGGTTAGCAGCGTGGCGCAAATCGATCAAGTTTTCCGGCTCCGCCGGAGAACGGGTAATCGTCTCATTTGGGACGGATCAGGACGAAAGGAGGATGTGGCTATGAAAGTAAGAGCATCTGTAAAGCCTATTTGCGAGAAGTGCAAAGTTATCAAGAGAAAAGGCAGCATTCGTATTATTTGCGAGAACCCTAAGCATAAGCAGAGACAGGGTTGATCTAAGTTTCATGAAGATCCCGGCGGAGTGATCCGCGGTATCGCGGGCGGACTGAACAGTCGGCTCGAATTATATGCGCTGTAAAAAGCGCAGACATTGTCCGCATCTGCGGACGTATCGTTCTATATAATAGGACGAAACAGAACACTAAATTTGAAAGATGGAGGTACACACATGGCTCGTATTTCAGGTGTAGATTTACCCAGAGAGAAGCGTGTTGAGATCGGTCTGACTTACATCTACGGTATCGGAAGAGTAAGTTCTAATCGTATCCTCGCGCAGGCGAATGTAAATCCTGATACCCGCGTGAAGGATCTGACGGACGACGAAGTTGCCCGCATCCGTGACGTCATCGATGCTACACAGGTTGTAGAAGGTGATCTCAGACGTGAGGTAGCGCTGAACATCAAGAGATTGCAAGAGATCGGATGTTACAGAGGAATTCGTCACAGAAAGGGCTTGCCGGTTCGTGGTCAGAAGACTAAGACAAATGCCAGAACCAGAAAAGGTCCTAAGAAGACAGTGGCTAACAAGAAGAAATAATTTAAGAAAGGACCCATAAGGGAGGTTAGTTTGTAATATGGCTAAGAATGTGTCAGCAAAAAAGGTGACAAAAAAGCGTGTTAAGAAAAACGTTGAACGAGGACAAGCGCACATCCAGGCATCTTTCAACAACACCATCGTAACGTTGACGGATACAATGGGCAATGCCATTTCATGGGCGAGTGCCGGTGGGCTTGGCTTTAGAGGTTCAAGGAAATCTACTCCTTATGCAGCTCAGATGGCAGCTGAAACTGCTGCAAAAGCAGCAATTCCGCATGGATTAAAGTCGGTAGATGTTATGGTTAAAGGACCTGGCTCAGGTAGAGAGGCAGCGATCCGCGCGCTTGCAGCGTGTGGTATCGAAGTAACAAGCATTCGTGATGTGACTCCGGTTCCTCACAATGGTTGTCGTCCACCCAAACGCAGAAGAGTTTAATTAGGAGGTGCTACAGTGGCAGTCGATAGAGTTCCCGTATTAAAGAGATGCAGATCGTTAGATCTTGACCCTGTTTTCCTGGGTATTGACAAGAAGTCAAAAAGAACCCTGAAGAGAGCCAACAGAAAGATGAGCGAGTACGGCCAGCAGCTTCGTGAAAAGCAGAAGGCTAAGTTCATCTATGGTGTGTTGGAAAAACCTTTTAGAAATTACTATACAAAGGCCAGCAAAATGAGAGGTATGGTCGGTGAAAACCTGATGATCCTCCTTGAGCGTAGAATTGATAACGTCATTTTCAGAATGGGCCTTGCAAGAACCAGAATGGAAGCAAGACAGATCGTTGACCACAAGCATGTTGCGATCAACGGTAAGGTAGTTAACATTCCTTCTATTTTGGTAAATGCCGGCGATACGATCGAGATCGTAGAGAAGGCAAAGGATTCTCAGAGATATAAGAGCATCCTTGAGACCACCGGTTCCAGAATGGTTCCGGAGTGGCTTGAGGTAAATCAAGAGGCTTTGAGCGGCGTAGTTAAGTCATTACCGTCGAGAGAGATGATCGACGTTCCCGTCGATGAGATGCTTATAGTCGAGTTGTACTCCAAGTAATAATTTATTCGGAGCGACATTCAGTATGGTATTCCCGCTAAAGGAGGGCTTAATCATATGTTAGATTTTCAAAAGCCAAAGATTGAAATCGTTGAGTTATCCGAAGATAAGAAATACGGCAAGTTTGTAGTTGAGCCTCTGGAGAGAGGTTACGGAACTACACTCGGCAATTCACTCAGAAGAATTATGCTGTCTTCCCTTCCCGGCGCTGCAGTAAGCTCCGTGAAGATCGACGGCGTAAAGCATGAGTTCAGTTCCATCCCCGGCGTTAAAGAGGATGTGACTGAGATCATTTTGAACATCAAGAGTCTCGCTATTCGCGCAAACAGCGATTTCACGGATCCGATCGTCGGATACGTTGAGGCTGAGGGCGAGTGCGTTGTTACAGCGGCTGATATCCAGTTCGGTTCCGAGATCGAGATCGTTAATAAGGATGCAGTCATCGCTCACCTGAGCGGCGGTAAGGATACACGTTTGTTCATGGAACTTACCGTAACGAAGGGCAGAGGCTATGTCAGCGCAGAGAAGAATAAGCAGAACTCCGGCATCGGTGTGATCGCCGTAGATTCCATCTACACCCCGATCGAGCGCGTGAACATGTCCGTAGAGGATACACGTGTAGGTCAGGTTACGGATTATGACAAGCTTACATTGGACGTTTACACCAACGGAACGCTTGCTCCCGAAGATGCGATCAGCCTTGCGGCAAAGGTGCTCAGCGAACATCTGAATTTGTTTATCGACCTCTCAGAGAACACCAAGTCCATGGATATCATGGTAGAGCCTGAGAGCAATGAAAAAGTTAAAGTTCTGGAAATGAACATTGACGAGTTGGAGTTATCCGTTCGTGCTTACAACTGCTTGAAGAGAGCAGGCATCAACACGGTGGAAGAACTTACGAACCGCACACCCGAGGATATGATGAAGGTCCGCAACCTGGGCCGCAAGTCCCTCGAGGAAGTTCTTGCAAAGTTGGAAGAACTCGGTTTGAAGCTCAATTCCGGTGAGGACTAAAGCACGTAAAGACATACGCTTGTGTACAAAGTACATGTGCGATACGCGCTGTGACAGCGCATATGACATGGAGGTAAAATTACAATGGCAGGTTATAGAAAACTTAGCAGAACCAGCAGCCAGAGAAAGGCGCTGCTTAGAAATCAGGTAACCAACCTTTTGTATCGCGGTAAGATCGTGACCACCGAAGCTAAGGCTAAGGAAGTTCAGAAGATCGCTGAAGGAATTATCGCTCTGGCCGTTAAGGAAAGAGATAATTACGATACCGTGACCGTTACTACCAAAGTTCCGCGTAAGGATAAAGACGGCAAGAACGTTAAGCAGGTAGTTGATGGTAAGAAGGTTACCGTATTCGACGACGTAACAAAAGAGATCAAAAAGGATAAGGCTTCCAGACTGCATGCCAGAAGACAGATGCTGAAGGTATTCACCAAGGTTACATCTACTCCGGCAGAAGCTGCAGGTAAGAAGAAGGGCACAAAGGTTATCGATATGCCCGCGAAGATGTTCGACGACATCGCTCCTAAGTACGCAAACCGCAACGGCGGTTACACCCGTATCGTAAAGATCGGTCAGCGTAAGGGTGATGCTGCGATGGAAGTTCTTCTTGAGCTCGTTTAATTAATTATCTGACGGACCCGCAAGCGGGTTTTCTCAGCAGAAAGCTCCGCCTGTTGTTGTGTGAACAGCACAATGACGGGCGGTTTGCATTTTAAATTTTCGATATCGAACTTTGCAAAATGTTGTTGACATCTTGACAAATATATGATATGATGGTCGGTGCATTATCATGGATGCATAGGCACTATTATGCGCTTTTTTAGGAAAAACGCGTGCCTTTCATCCCGAAATGCACCTATTTTTATTGAAAAGCAGGGGTAAAGACGTCCATGGAGAAAAACAGATTTCGACCGATACAATCGGGTAAGAACGTAAGAATGAGTTATTCGAGACAGAAGGATGTTCTTGATATGCCGAATTTCATAGAGATCCAGAAGGATTCCTATAACTGGTTTATCAAGGAAGGCCTGGCAGAAGTATTCCGCGACATTTCACCGATCGAAGATCATGGTGGAAAGTTGAAACTTATCTTCGGTGACTTCAGGCTTTGCTATGAGGATATAAAATATACGATCGACGAGTGTAAGGAGCGCGATGCTACATATTCCGTTCCGCTTCGTGTCGACGTAAGCCTCGAGCACATCGACGAGGACGGAAACAAGCCTCTCGTAACGGTTAATTCCGTATACATGGGTGACCTCCCCTTGATGAATGACACCGGTTCTTTCGTTATCAACGGCGCTGAGCGTGTTATCGTTAGCCAGTTGGTACGTTCCCCGGGTATCTACTATGATATCGCAAAAGATAAGGCAGGAAAGCCGTTATTCACTTCCCAGGTGATCCCGAACCGTGGTGCCTGGTTGGAGTATGAGACGGATTCCAACGACGTATTCTACGTACGTGTAGACCGTACCCGTAAGGTTCCGGTAACCGTATTCCTGCGTGCGCTCGGTGTAGGTACGAACGAAGAGATCCTCGATATGTTCGGACCGGAGCCGAAGCTCCTCGCAACCTTCGAGAAGGACCCGTCCGATTCCCGTGAGCGTGGTCTTTTGGAACTGTATAAGAAGATCCGTCCGGGTGAGCCGCTCAGCGTAGACAGTGCAGATTCACTGCTTCGCGGTATGCTCTTCGACGTACGTCGTTACGATCTCGCTAAGGTCGGCCGTTATAAGTTCAACAAGAAGCTGAATTTCCGCTTCCGTTTGGCAGAGCAGGTGCTCGCTGAAGATGTCATTGACCAGACCACAGGTGAGGTTCTGGCAGAGGCAGGCACCGTTCTGACCCGTAATTCTGCAGAAGCTCTGCAGGATGCAGGTGTTCCTTTCGTATTTGTAAAGACCGATGAGCACGGTGAGGAGAAGAAGGTTAAGATCCTCTCCAACATGATGGTAGATCCGAATAAGCATCTGCCGTTCGATGCTGCTGAGGTTGGCATCACTGAGAAAGTATACTATCCGGTACTTCAGGAGATCCTGGCTATGGGTCTCGAGGGCGAAGAGCTCAAGGAAGTCGTTAAGCAGAACCTGTCCCGTCTGGTTCCGAAGCATGTAACACCGGAAGACATCTTTGCTTCCATCAACTACTGCATGCATCTGGAGTACGGCATCGGTAAGAAGGACGACATCGATCACCTCGGTAATCGTCGTATCCGTGCTGTCGGCGAGCTGCTGCAGAACCAGTACCGCATCGGTTTCTCCCGTATGGAGCGTGTCGTACGTGAGCGTATGGCTACCCAGTCCAACGACGAGCTGACCGCGCAGTCCCTGATCAACATCAAGCCCGTGACCGCGGCAGTGAAGGAGTTCTTCGGAAGTTCCCAGCTGTCCCAGTTCATGGATCAGAATAACCCTCTGGCAGAGCTTACGCATAAGCGTCGTCTGTCAGCCCTCGGTCCCGGCGGTCTGTCCCGTGACCGTGCAGGTTTCGAGGTCCGCGACGTACACTACACACACTACGGTCGTATGTGCCCCATTGAGACCCCTGAAGGCCCGAACATCGGTCTGATCAACTCTCTGGCATCTTACGCCCGTATCAACGAGTACGGCTTCGTAGAGGCTCCGTACCGTATCGTAGATAAGTCCGATCCGGAGAACCCGGTCGTAACCGATCAGATCGAGTATCTGACCGCGGACGAAGAGGACGACTACTTCGTAGCACAGGCGAATGAGCCCCTCGATGAGGAAGGCCATTTCATCAATAAAAACGTATCCGGTCGTTGGCGTGAGGATACCATTCAGATCAGCCGTAAGAACGTAGACCGTATGGACGTTTCCCCGAAGATGCTTTTCTCCGTTGCAACATCCATGATCCCGTTCCTGCAGAACGACGATGCGAACCGTGCCCTCATGGGTTCGAACATGCAGCGTCAGGCCGTTCCGCTTATGGTGACCGAATCTCCTGCCATCGGTACAGGTATGGAGCATAAGGCAGCCGTTGACTCCGGTGTTTGCGTAGTTTCTAAGAGCGCCGGCGTGATCGAGCGTTCCTCTTCCGAGATGATCACTCTCCGCAGAGATTCGGACGGTGAGATCGAGAAGTACATGCTTCAGAAGTTTAAGAGAAGCAACCAGAGCAACTGCTACAACCAGCGCCCCATCGTATTTGCAGGCGACCATGTAGAGGCAGGCGACGTTCTCGCTGACGGCCCTTCTACCTGCAACGGTGAGATCGCCCTCGGTAAGAACCCTCTCATCGGTTTCATGACCTGGGAAGGTTACAACTACGAGGATGCCGTTCTGCTCAGTGAGAAGTTGGTTCAGGATGATGTTTACACATCCATTCATATTGAGGAATACGAGACCGAAGCACGTGAGACGAAGCTCGGTAGCGAAGAGATCACCCGCGACGTTCCCGGTGTCGGCGATGAAGCCCTGAAAGACCTGGACGACAACGGTATCATCCGCATCGGTGCAGAGGTACGTGCCGGAGACATCCTGGTAGGTAAGGTTACCCCTAAGGGCGAGACCGAGCTTACCGCAGAGGAGAGACTCCTTCGTGCCATCTTCGGTGAGAAGGCACGTGAGGTTCGTGATACCTCCCTTAAGGTTCCGCACGGAGCTTACGGTACCGTCGTTGACGCGAAGGTATTCACCCGTGAGAATTGCGACGACCTGTCGCCGGGCGTAACCAAGACTGTCCGCATCTACATTGCCCAGAAGAGAAAGATCTCCGTCGGCGATAAGATGGCCGGACGTCACGGTAACAAGGGTGTCGTTTCCCGTGTACTTCCTGTAGAAGACATGCCTTTCCTTCCGAACGGTCGTCCGCTCGATATCGTGCTGAACCCGCTCGGCGTTCCTTCCCGAATGAACGTAGGACAGGTACTTGAGATCCATCTGTCGCTTGCGGCGAAGGCTCTCGGCTTCGACATTTCCACACCGGTATTCGACGGTGCAAACGAAATCGACATTATGGACACTCTGGAGCTGGCAAATGATTATGTTAACTCCGAGTGGGAAGACTTCCAGAAGAAATATAAGGACACACTGAATAAAGAAGTTATGGATTATCTTGGTTCGCATCTGGAGCACAGAGAGCTCTGGAAGGGCGTTCCGATCTCCCGTGACGGTAAGGTTCAGCTTCGTGACGGTCGCACCGGCGAGATGTTCGACAGCCCGGTAACCATCGGCCACATGAACTACCTGAAACTGCACCACCTGGTAGACGATAAGATCCATGCACGTTCGACAGGTCCTTACTCACTCGTTACCCAGCAGCCGCTCGGTGGTAAAGCACAGTTCGGTGGCCAGCGTTTCGGTGAAATGGAGGTTTGGGCGCTCGAGGCTTATGGCGCCGCTTATACCTTGCAGGAGATCCTGACCGTTAAGTCCGATGATATCATCGGCCGTGTTAAGACCTACGAGGCGATCATCAAAGGCCTCAACATTCCTTCGGCCGGCATTCCCGAGTCGTTTAAGGTTCTGATCAAGGAACTCCAGTCCCTGGGTCTGGACGTACGTGTTCTCCGCGATGATAACACCGAAGTTAAGATCATGGACACCAGTGAGTTCAATCAGGACTTCCGTTCGGTAATGGAAGGCGATACTAAGTACCGCGAGAGCAGCCGCGATTTCGCAGCCGGCGGCTTCCAGACACAGCGGTTCAATCTTCAGGGAGACCTGGAGGATGCGTCGGATGAAGATGAATACGATGACGACGAATTCGAAGACGAAGGTTTTGATGATTCAGAAGACGATTTTGAGTAGGGAGGACAGCCACCATGCCTGAAATGGAAAACGAGACATACCAGACGATGACATTTGATGCGATCCGCATCGGACTTGCTTCGCCGGAGAAGATCAGAGAGTGGTCCAAAGGCCAGGTAACGAAGCCGGAGACCATTAACTACAGAACGCTGAAGCCGGAAGTCGACGGTCTGTTCTGTGAGAAAATTTTCGGACCGAATAAGGACTGGGAATGTCATTGCGGTAAATACAAGAAGATCCGCTATAAGGGCGTGATCTGCGATCGTTGTGGTGTTGAGGTTACGAAGTCTAACGTACGTCGTGAGCGTATGGGACACATCGAACTGGCAGCGCCGGTATCGCACATTTGGTACTTCAAGGGTATCCCGAGCCGCATGGGCTTGCTTCTGGATGTTTCCCCGAAGAACCTCGATAAAATTTTATACTTTGCATCCTACATCGTACTCGATCCCGGTGAGACCGACCTGACGAAGAAGCAGGTCCTCTCCGAGCAGGAGTACATGGATCATGTTGAGATGTACGGACGCAACGCTTTCAAGGCCGAGATGGGTGCTGAGGCAGTGAAGAAGCTGCTGGCGGAGATCGACCTGGATAAGGAAGCTGAAGAGCTGAGTAATGAAGTCGTTCATGCGAGCGGCCAGAAGAGAGCGCGTATCATGAAGCGTCTCGAGGTCGTAGAGGCATTCCGTAATTCCGGTAATAAGCCGGAGTGGATGATCCTCGATTGCATCCCGGTCATTCCCCCGGATCTGCGTCCTATGGTACAGCTCGACGGTGGCCGTTTTGCGACCTCCGATCTGAACGATCTGTACCGTCGTATCATCAACCGTAACAACCGTCTCGCAAAGCTCCTCGAGCTGCACGCGCCGGAGATCATTGTCCGCAACGAGAAGCGTATGCTTCAGGAGGCTGTGGACGCCCTGATCGATAACGGCCGTCGCGGTCGTCCGGTAACCGGTTCCGGTAACCGTACACTGAAATCTCTGTCTGAGATGCTCAAAGGTAAGCAGGGACGTTTCCGTCAGAACCTCCTCGGTAAGCGTGTCGACTATTCCGGTCGTTCCGTTATCGTCGTAGGACCTGAACTTAAGATCTACCAGTGCGGTCTCCCGAAGGAGATGGCGATCGAGCTGTTTAAGCCTTTCGTTATGAAAGAACTGGTTAAGAACGGTTCCGCACACAACATCAAGAGCGCTAAGAAGATGGTCGAGAAGCTTCAGCCGGAAGTTTGGGATGTTCTCGAGGACATCATCAAAGAGCATCCGGTTATGCTGAACCGTGCACCTACACTGCACCGTCTGGGTATCCAGGCATTCGAGCCTATCCTCGTAGAAGGTAAGGCGATCAAGCTTCACCCGCTCGTATGTACCGCGTTCAACGCCGACTTCGACGGTGACCAGATGGCGGTTCACCTTCCTCTGTCCGTGGAAGCACAGGCTGAGTGCCGTTTCCTGCTTCTGTCTCCGAATAACCTGCTTAAGCCTTCGGACGGCGGCCCTGTTGCCGTTCCTTCGCAGGATATGGTTCTCGGTATCTACTACCTGACCCAGGAGCGCGAAGGCGAGATCGGCGAAGGTATGGTATTCCGCAACGTGAACGAAGCGATCATGGCTTACGAAAACCGCGTTATCAAACTGCAGTCTAAGATCAAGGTTCGTATCAATAAGAAACTTGAAGACGGCACGGAGGTTTCCGGTATCGTAGATTCGACTGTAGGTCGTTTGATCTTCAACGAGATCATTCCGCAGGATCTGGGCTTCGTAGAGCGTAATAAGCCGGAGGATTACCTCCTTCCGGAAGTTAACTTCCTCGTAAAGAAGAAGGAACTCAAGAAGATCCTTGAAAAAGTTATCAATACACATGGCGCTACCCGCACCGCAGAAGTTCTCGATGCGATCAAGGCCATGGGTTATAAGTACTCCACGAGAGCTGCCATGACGGTTTCCGTCAGCGACATGACCGTACCTGAGAAGAAGAAGGAAATGATCGCCGAGGCAGAGAAGCGCGTAGAGGAGATCGCAAAGCGCGCTCGCCGTGGTTGGCTGACTGAAGAGGAGCGTTATAAAGAGACCGTCGACACATGGAGAGAGACGGACGATGCGCTCACTGCAGCCCTTCTTTCGAACCTTGACAAATATAACAACATATTCATGATGGCAGATTCCGGTGCCCGTGGTTCCGATAAGCAGATCAAGCAGCTGGCCGGCATGCGTGGTATGATGGCCGATACGACCGGACGTGCGATCGAACTCCCGATCAAGTCCAACCTGCGTGAGGGTCTGTCCGTACTCGAGTACTTCATTTCCGCACACGGTGCGCGTAAAGGTTTGTCCGATACAGCGCTTCGTACTGCCGACTCCGGTTACCTGACCCGTCGTCTCGTCGACGTATCCCAGGATCTCATTATCCGCGAAGTAGACTGCTGCGCAGAGAAGATCGCTGATAAGGGTCCGGACGCGATCCCTTACATGGAGATCAAGGCGTTCATGGATGGCCAGGAAGTCGTTGAGAGCCTCGAGGAGCGTATTACCGGACGTTTCATCGCCGAGAACATCGTAGATCCGGAGACCGGGGAGATGATCGTTAAGGCGAACCACATGGTAACTCCCAGAAGAGCATCCCGCGTCATCAAGACTCTGGAGAAGCTCGGAAGAGATTCCGTGAAGATCCGTACCATCCTGTCCTGTAAGTGCCGCAACGGCGTATGCGCGAAGTGCTACGGTGCGAACATGGCGACCGGTGAGCCGGTACACATGGGTGAAGCAGTAGGTATCATCGCTGCTCAGTCCATCGGTGAGCCCGGTACACAGCTTACGATGAGAACCTTCCACACCGGTGGTGTTGCCGGCGGTGATATCACACAGGGTCTTCCCCGTGTCGAGGAACTTTTCGAAGCACGTAAGCCGAAGGGTCTTGCGATCATCGCAGAGTTCGCGGGTCACGTTACCATTACTGAGTCCCGTCGCGGTCTGCGTGAAGTTACGATCACAGACGATGATAACCTTTCTAAGACTTACGCTATCCCTTACAGCTCCCGTATCTGTGTTCAGGACGGCAGTTATGTAGAGGCCGGCGATCCTCTTACAAACGGTTCCATCAATCCTCACGACATCCTTAAGGTTAAGGGCGTTCGTGCGGTTCAGGATTACATGACCCATGAAGTTCAGAGAGTATATCGTCTTCAGGGTGTTGAGATCAATGATAAGCACATCGAAGTCATCGTTCGCCAGATGCTGAAGAAGGTTCGCGTCGAGGCTTCCGGAGACAGCATGGTTCTTCCGGGCAGCACGATGGACGTACTGGATTTCGAGCAGATGAACGAGCAGCTGATCGCCGAGGGTAAGGCACCCGCAGAAGGCAAGATCAACATGATGGGTATCACGAAGGCCTCTCTGGCTACGAATTCGTTCCTGTCGGCTGCATCCTTCCAGGAGACCACGAAGGTTCTGACCGAAGCCGCGATCAGCGGTAAGATCGACCCGCTCACCGGTCTGAAGGAGAACGTAATCATCGGTAAGCTCATCCCGGCAGGTACCGGCATGAAGAACTACGGAGAGATCCGCTTCAATACCGACTTCGACATGGAGAACATCCGTCTGGCTGCTGAGCGCGAGCGCAACCGCAGAAAGACGACCGAGGAAGACGAGGATGATGATGATCTTCTGCAGCTTTCGCTGGACGAACTCGACGATGTCGAGGGTGATTTCGGCGGAGATGAGGACATCGACGGAGCAGATTCCGAGGACGAATTCTCTGACGATCTCGTAGATGCATTCAAAGATATTTTCGCTGATGAACTCGGCGATCCGTCCGAGAAGGACGAATAATCAAAGGAAAACGGCCATCGCCCGAAAGAGCGGTGGCCGTTTTTGCTTGACGAAACAGAGAGTTTTCGGGTAAAATAAATATGCTGTGATAACAACTCAGTTGATAAGAAGGAAAATAAAATGTTGTGGGTTCGCTCAGCGAACGCACGACAGGAGAGGAGCCACGATGATCAAAAAGAAGAAGAACGACATCGAAATGATGGAAAAGTACGCACAGTTATGTACGTGGTGCGGCACCATCGATGCCTCGTTGTATAAGAAATACAACGTAAACCGCGGACTCCGTGATATTACCGGTAAGGGTGTACTGGCCGGACTGACGAAAATATCACTGATCGAATCAAAGAAGGAAAATGAAGACGGAACGGTGACTCCGATCGACGGACGTCTCCTCTATCGGGGGATCGATATCCATGATCTGGTCAATGGCTTTGTGAAGGACGGTCGTTTCGGTTTCGAAGAAACGGCTTATTTTTTACTCTTCGGCGCCCTGCCGAACCGGGAACAGTTGAAGGAATTTGAGGGGATCCTCGCGCAGAACCGGACATTGCCCACAAACTTCACACGCGACGTTATCATGAAAGCTCCGAGTAAGGACATGATGACCTCGCTGTCTAAGAGCATCCTGACGCTGGCTTCGTACGACAACGACACGGACGACCTGTCGCTGCCGAACGTGCTCGCGCAGTGCATCATGCTCATCAGCGTATTCCCCATGCTCGCGGTGTACGGCTACCACGCCTACAACCACTACGAGCGCGGAAACAGTTTTTACATTCATTATCCGGATCCGAAGCTCTCCACGGCGGAGAACTTCCTGCGTATGCTGCGCCCGGATAAAAGTTACACAAAGCTCGAGGCGCAGGTCCTGGACCTCGCGTTCATCCTCCATATGGAGCACGGAGGGGGCAATAATTCGACGTTTACGACGCATGTGGTATCCAGTTCGGGTACAGACACATATTCGGCCATAGCGGCCGCTCTGGGCTCCCTGAAGGGGCCGAAACACGGCGGCGCGAACCTGAAGGTCATCGCGATGATGCGCGACCTCAAAAAGCACGTGAAGCATCAGGACGACCCCGCCGAGGTAGAGGCATACCTCGAGAAGCTCCTGCATAAGGAAGCCTTCGATAAGCAGGGTCTGATCTACGGCATGGGCCACGCGGTCTACTCGATCTCCGACCCGCGCGCCGAGATCTTCCGCGGTTTCGTCGAGAAGCTGGCGGCAGAGAAAGGCTATGAGAAGGAATTCGCCCTGTACTCCATGATCGAAGAACTCGCTCCGAAGGTCATTGCCCGCGAACGCCATATCTACAAGGGCGTTTCGGCCAATGTTGACTTCTACAGTGGCTTCGTGTACAGCATGCTGGGTATCCCCGAGGAGCTCTACACACCGATGTTCGCTATCGCCCGCATCGTCGGATGGAGCGCACACCGCATCGAAGAACTGATCAACTGCGATAAGATCATTCGCCCCGCATACATGAGCGTAGCGGATGAAAACGAATACATCGATCTGGACGAAAGATGATCGAGAAAACATAAGGATCGCGCGGCATTCATGGATATTTCCTCTATGAAGCCGCGCGTTTTCGTGCTATAATATGGGGAAGAGACTGATATTCAGGTAGTATCCAAGCGCAGGCAGGAGGCGTACATGGAGCAGGAGAGGACCAAATTCAAGACCCCGTCGGACTCCAAAACGGAGTGGATGAAGGTCATTCAATATGAGGATATCAACGGCAGCGGGCGTTTGTTCGGCGGCCGTTTGATGGAATGGATGGATGAGGTGGCCGGCATCGCTGCGACGCGCCACTGCAACGATTATGTGACTACGGCTGCGGTGGATAACCTGCAGTTTAAGAACGGCGCGTTCATCAACGATATGGTAGTGATCGTCGCGATCCCGACCTATGTCGGCCGGACGTCGATGGAGGTGCGCGTGGATGTGTACATCGAAAGCCGTGAAAACGGCACGCGCCGCGTCATTAACCGCGCGTACTTCACGGAAGTGTGCGTGAGTAAGGAGGGCTGTCCCAAGCCGGTCGAGTTCGGCCTTCGGCTCGAAACGGAAAATGACCGCATCGAGTGGGACGGCGCGCAGAAGCGGATCGAGGTGCGTAAGCGTCGCCGCAACGAGGGCTTCTGATCCCTCGGGAGGATGGAATGGAAACGGAAGAAAAACAAGCACCGTCTAAGACGATGGATCGCAGCAGAACGATCATTCGGACCGGTGCACTCGGTATTCTGGTCAATATCATTCTGGTCGCGTTTAAATCGGTCGTGGGCTGGATCTCGGGATCCATCGCGATCATATTGGACGCGGTCAATAACTTAAGCGACGTGCTTTCGTCGGTGATCACCATCGTCGGGACGCGTTTCGCCATGAAGAAGCCGGATAAGGATCACCCCTTCGGCCACGGCCGCTCGGAGTATGTCGCAGCCAGCGTCATCGCGGTGATCATCCTGTACGCCGGCGTCACGGCACTCATCGAGTCGGTGAAGAAGATCATTCACCCGACCACACCGGACTACAGCACGCCGACACTCATCATCGTGGCGGCAGCGGTCCTCGCGAAGATCTTGCTGGGCCGACATGTCGTCAAAGTCGGCAAACGTGTGGATTCGGAAACGCTGATCGGCTCGGGTAAGGACGCCCTGAACGACTCGATCGTATCGTTTGCGACCCTGGTCGCGGCGATCATTTTCCTCACGACGGATGTCTGCATCGAAGCCTATCTGGCGGCCGTCATCTCCCTGCTGATGATCAAAACGGGCATCGATCTTCTGCGGAAGACCATATCCCAGATCCTCGGCGAGCGCCCCAACTCGGAGAAAGCGAAGGAGATCAAAAGGATCGTCAATGAATACCCGGAGGTGTACGGCGTGTACGATCTGGTCCTGCACAACTACGGCCCCGAGTCGCTGATCGGCTCGCTGCATGTGGAGGTGCCGGAGGACATGACCGTGGCGCAGCTCGACCGGCTCCAGCGTGAGATCGCAGACCGGGTCTACGATGAATGCAAAGTCATCCTGACCGGTATCAGCGTCTACGGGCGCAACATGCAGGACAATGCTGCCGCGGACCTGCAGAAGGATATCCGCCGCATCGTGATGGCCCATGACCATGTCCTGCAGATGCATGGTTTTTATATCAATTCGGAAACTAAGGACATTCAGTTTGACGCCGTCATCGGTTATGAAGCGCCGGACCGGATGGCCGTGTATAGGGAAGTGGTGCAGGATCTGACCGACCATTACCCGGAATATCATTTTAAGATCACGGTCGATGCAGACGTCAGTGATTGATCCAGGAGGTTTTTTATGGATGAAGTATTGGAGTTTTTGAAGAAGGCGGAAACGTATTATCTGGCGACGGTAGAGGGCGACCAGCCCCGTGTGCGTCCGTTCGGCACGATCCACAAGTTTGATGGCCGCCTGTATATCCAGACCGGTAAGGTAAAGGATGTGTCCCACCAGCTGGAAGCAAACCCGAAGTTCGAACTTTGCGCATTTTCCGGTGGAACCTGGCTGCGTATCGCAGGTAAGCTGATCCGCGACGAGCGCATCGAGGCGAAGGAGAGCATGCTGGACGCATATCCGACCCTGAAGCACATGTATGCGGCGGACGATGACAACACGGAAGTTCTCTACATGCAGGACGTCGTTGCGACATTTTCCTCGTTCACGACTTCACCGAAGACGATCGAATTCTAAAAGGCGGACAGGCACATGCAAAAATACAACAGTCCGTTGTTAAATGCAGTGGACGATATCGTTGATTACATGCTCCTGAACCTGCTGACGTTGGTGTGTTGCCTCCCGGTGTTCACCATCGGGGCGGCGATGACGGCGCGGACATATACCGCGATGAAGATGGTCCGCGGCCAGTCCGAGGGCATCAAAAAGCCGTTTTTCCGCTCGTTTAAGCAGAACTTCAGGCAGGCGACGATCCTGACGTTTTTGATGTTCGCGATGCTGGCCTTTCTCTTATATGACTGGTATCTGGTCGGTCAGGAGCAGGCGTCCCTGGCGACGAAGGCTCTCCTGTTCGGAGCGACCATCTTCGTCCTGATGATCTCGTGGATGGTCTTCCCGTTCCTGTCCCGTTACACGGTGACGATCGGTGAGGCGCTGAAGGGTGCGTTCGTCATGTCGTTCACCCACCTGTTCCATTCGTTTTTCGGTTTGGTGATCATTATCGCCCCGATTCTGTTCGGCGTCTGGCACATGTACTGGGCGTGGCTGATCTGGCTGGCGCTCACAACGGCGACCCTGATCATCAACACGACCTTCTTTATCAAGGCGTTCGATAAGTTCGAGCAGGAGCAGCGCATCGGCGCGTATGAGAACGCGACGGATGAAGAACTGGCGGCGCTCGGGAAGCCGAAGAAAGAGCGCAAGGCGAAGACACCCGAGGTGCACAAGCACACATTGTCCGAGGCGGCAGCGCTGGTTCGCCCGGAGGAAGATGAGGCGGATGAGACCGAAGGCACGGAGCCGACGGAAGAATAGAATATCAACAGAAATAATACAGGGAGTGACTTTTGAGGTCGCTCCCTGTTTGCATTATGTGTACTATCGGTTTTCATATTCCGCAGACTCTTTGGAGATCTGCATCTGGTAGTGGCTCGGTGAGACGCCGTACTCCTTCTTAAACGCGCGGTAGAAACTGGAATAGTCGGTGAAACCGCAGTTGGTGAAGGTGGAGAGGATCTCGCCGTTCTCACGAAGCGCGTCGCGGAACAGGGCGAGGCGCTTTTTTTGTATGTATTTGTGGATCGAGATGCCCAGGTGCTCTTTAAACACGTGGGAGATGTGACACTTGCTGACGAAGAACTCGCGCGCCAGGTCGTCGAGCGAGATGGGCTCGGTGAGATGGTTGTCGATGTAGGCGATCAGGCTCTGCGACAGGTGCGCCGTCTCACGCAGCTTCGGCGGATTATCCCGCTCGTAGATGCTACGGTTGATGTCCAGGATCAGGCTGGAGATCAGCAGGTCGACCTTTGCGTCCTTACCGAACCGCGTCTGATGCGTCTCCTGGATGATCTCAAAGAGCTTCGACTGGAATGCATTGAACGCGATGGTATCGTAGTGGTGGATGTAGCGTTGCTCCTCCTCCGCCAGCTGGAAAATGTACGCAAAGTCAGGGGAAATGCTTCGGAAGTGTTGGTAGTAATCGCGGCTGACCCACAGGACGAAACGCTGGTAGCGCTTCCCGGGATCGTGCGAGATCGCGTAGTGCGAGACGCCCGGCGGCATCAGGACGACATCGCCCGGCACCAACTGGTGCGGATCGGTCCCGATGTTAAATTCGATATTCCCGTTTACGAAGAAATAGATCTCGTAATAGGAATGGGAGTGCGGCTGCGTAGGTGTGAAGTGCAGGTCGCTGTAATAGAAGATCTCGAAATCTTCGGATATCATATACTGACGCGTCGTAAATACGGTGCGCAGATCTTTTCTCAGTTCATTTGGCATATTGTGATTCCTATCGTTTTTGTGGATGTTTATACGATTTTCGTTGAAAACAGACACACAATCTGTGCGAATTGCCCCCAACCAAAACAATTATAACATAATAGCACAGGTTTTGCAATACAGTCGACAATGTTAGCAATGGTAGTACTTTTAAAAATATTTTATAATTCATTCAAGTAGGAAAGGCGGAACGGAAAAAGGAGAAGCAGACTCCTGTTTCGTGATTTCCATACCAGACAAATCCCCATCAAGAAAAGAAGATCACATTTTAATGAATTGAATGACGTGTGTAGCGCGACCCCGGATGGGTGCGCTTTCGTTTTTGCGTGAACGGATTCGTCTATGGTTAGGAGGAGTAGAGAAAAAGTGGAAGCAGAAGCATTAAAGCCGAGTGAGCCATCGGCGGATTACGGACTGCCTACGAAAAAACTCAAAGGTCATAAGACCGGATACATGCGCAGATATTGGCAGTTGTACGCCATGCTGTTGCTGCCGGTCGTGTACTTCATCGTATTTAAGTACATTCCCATGATCTATGTGCAGGCAGCCTGGAAAGACTACAAACTGGATGGAACCAGCATCTGGAACATGCCATGGACGTCGAAGAACGGCTGGAAACACTTCATCGATGTATTTAAGAATAGGCAGTTCAAGCAGGCGCTGTGGAATACGGTCACCCTGAACTTTTTGGATCTGGTAGTCGGATTTGCAGTTCCGATCATATTCGCATTGATCCTGAATGAACTTCGCATGAAGAAGTTTAAGAGAACGGTACAGACCGTTGCATACATGCCGCACTTCATTTCATGGGTCGTTATCTACGGCTTGGCAGTTCAGCTGTTCGCAACGAACACCGGTATCGTAAACAACGCACTGGAAGGCATGGGTATCCCCCGTATCGGCTTCCTGGATAAAGAGATC
>JAFYZH010000103.1 GCA_017548765.1 Lachnospiraceae bacterium
GGGAAAAGGAATGTCACCGAAGATTTTGATCGTTGAAGATGATGTGCAGATCCAGGATGTGCTGCGGATCTTGCTGGCAAAAAACGGGTACGAGACGGTAAGCGCGTACTCCGGGACGGAGGCGCTTTTGGTGTGCGATGCTTCCGTGGATCTGACGTTGCTGGATCTGATGCTTCCGGGGAAGAACGGAAGCGAGATCCTGGAAGAGATAAAGGAGAAATCGAAGGCGCCGGTGATCGTGTTGAGTGCGATCACGGATGTGATGTCGAAAGTGGATTTGTTGTCGCTGGGGGCGGATGATTATGTGACGAAGCCCTTCCAGAACGAGGAACTGCTGGCGCGTATCACGGCGCGGCTTCGTGCGGCGGGGCAGGCAGCATTGCCCGCAAAGGCAAACATATTAACGTTTAAGGATCTGGAGATCAACACGGACGACTACTCGGTTTTGTGCGCCGGCAAGGATGCCGAGCTGACCGCGATCGAGTACGCGCTGCTGGAACTGTTCGTGCGCAACCGCAACCGCACGTGCACGAAGAGTATGATCTATGATTCGATCTGGAATTATGATGATGGCGTGGACGATAACGCGCTGAATGTACATATCAGTAAATTGCGTAAGAAGTTGAAGGAATGCAACCCGAACGAAGAGTATATCGAGACCGTTTGGGGCATCGGATACCGACTTAAGAAATAGGCTGTGTGATACTACGGATCGGTCCGTCCGGGACTTTTCGAGCCTGAAACAACTCTGCGTGATACCACGGATTGCTCCGTTCTGCGAACTCTCGCAATCCTACAAACATTCGCCATACTATTCGATTTCCTTTGGAAATCGGTATGGCTCATGTTTGTTCGGCTCTCAAGGTCCGCCCTGTGCATGCAAGCATGCACGTTCGGTACTTTTCGAGCCTGGTATCAATCATAAGACTTTCTTAAGGATTCTCTTAAGGGTTTGTTTAGACATGGCTGTTATGATGTACATGTAAGAAACAAACACACGGCAATGCCGAGACTTAAGGAGGAAAGAAACACCATGCGCGATGTAGTTATCAAGACGCATAATCTTACTAAGAAATATGGTTCGTTCACGGCGCTTGAGAACGCGAACATGACCGTTTATCAGGGTGATATTTACGGACTGATCGGTCGCAACGGAGCGGGTAAGACGACCGCCATGAAGATATTTACCGGTCTGACAGAGGCCAGCGAGGGCGACTTCGAGATTTTCGGAAAGAGTTCGAAAGAAGCCGGCTCGGTCCGCCGCAGAGTCGGATGTTTGATCGAGAACCCCGCGTTCTTCGAGAACATGACCGGTTACCAGAACCTTCGCTACTATTGCTACCAGAAAGGGATCGCGGACCTGTCCCGCATCGATGAAGTCCTCGACTTCGTAAATCTGGAAAATGCGAAGAATAAGAAATTCAAAACGTACTCGCTGGGAATGAAGCAGCGCCTCGGCATCGCATTTGCCATCATGGATAATCCGGACCTCGTCGTTCTCGATGAGCCGATCAACGGCCTGGACCCGATCGGCATCGCGGAACTTCGTGAGACCTTCCACATGCTGAGCCGCGAACGCGGTATGACGCTGATGATCTCCAGCCACATCCTTTCCGAACTCTATGCGGTAGCGAACCGCTTCCTCATCATCGACAACGGACGTGTGTTGAAGGAACTGACGAAAGAAGAACTGGACCATGAGTGCAGCCGGGCGACGGTGCTTCGCGTAAACGACCCGAAGCGTGCGACCGTCATCCTGGAGCAGGCACATCAGATCAAGAACTTCAAGGTCATCGACGATGCGGAGATCCGCATTTACGACGAAGGCCTGAACACGGCGGGCATCAACCGCTCGCTCGTGGAGAGTGGACTCGAAGTTGCGTCGATCTATGAGACCGGCATTTCACTGGAAGAATACTTCAAGAAGATCGTAGAGGAGGAAGGAAGATGATCAACATGATTCGCGCGGAGAGATACCGCCTTACGAAAACCAAGGGTTTCTATATTTTCTGGATTTTGATCCTCACGCTTATCGCGGTGGATGTTCTCACAAATTCGGTCGGTGGAATCGGACTGGGTATGGGCATTCCCGAGGGCGTTACGTACTCAAAGGATATCATGTTCCTGAGTACGAACATGAACTTCTATTTCTTTTTACTGATGCCGGTATTCTCCATCGTGATCGGAGAATTCACGAACAACATCGTAAAGAATACGATCAGTTCGGCTGTCAATAAGTCGCGTTACTTCGTTTATAAGTACATCATTTGCATGGTGTATGGCGTTCTTGTTTTCCTGTTTTCAAATTTCCTGTTCTACGGACTTCGTACGTTATTTCATCCGGCGAATGATCCGAACGGAGCATTTGATGTATTCGTATCCCGTATGATGAGCCAGCTTCCGCTGATCATCACCCTGCTGAGTGTCTTCATTATGGTCGCTTTCCTGCTTCGTAAGGGTGCGGCATATAACTCGGCATTGATGTTGACTCCGTTCCTGTTCATGTTGGTGGTCGGCATCTTGGGAGAGATCCCCGGAGTCAAAGACTCAAGCCTTCTTCTGAAACTCGAGAAATATGAGTTGAGCCAGACGTTTATGCACCTGGGCATCCGCGACACCATTTTGGATTTCTCAAACTTCTATCGCAATGTTTTGATCATTTGCGCCGTAGCTACCATCGGATCCTTCCTGATCGGTTACTACACATTTAAGAAGCGCGAACTGCAATAATCGCGAAATATCACTATTCCGGAATGGCCGGCTTTACGCCGGCCGGCCCTGGAGTTAGGAGTTGCTTATGGACACACTTACCATGATCCTGATCGTCGTTACGGCGGCTTGCTTTTTAGCGGGCGCCGTGTTTTTCGTGTTATACCTCCAGCAGCGTAAGGAGATGAAAAGCATTGACCGCCAGCTGACGGACCTGATCGATGTGTCGACGAACCAGCTGGTACATACGGAGAATGGACTGGGGACGGACCTGATCAACACGGTGAATACCCTCTTGGTCCGCATGCAGACGATCCGTGTGGAGTATGCCCATCGCAGCCATACGCTGGACCAGATGCTGACGAATATCTCCCACGACCTGCGGACGCCGCTGACATCGGCCATGGGATACATGAACCTGGTCCTGGATTCGAACCTTACGGAGGAGGAGAAGGAGCGCGAACTCGAGATCGTTCGGCGCCGCCTGGTCCGCCTGGAGGAACTGATCAATTCGTTCTTTGAATTTTCGTCGATCATTTCCCGCGGAGAGGCGCCGAAGAAGGAACCGATGAACCTCGTGCAGGCGCTGGAGGAGGCGGTCTCGCATGCCTACGACGATTTCTCCGCTGCCGGGCGTAAGATCGACCTGCAGTGCGAGGGGCGCAAATGGATGCTGGACTCGAATTATGCGATGCTCATGCGTATCTTTGATAACCTGATCGGAAATGCGAAGAAGCACGGCGTCGGGGATCTGACGATCCGCGCCGAGAAGACCGAGGAGGGATACCGGCTGAGCTTCGTCAATCCCTGTCCGGAGGCGATCGACGTGTCACGTGTCTTCGATGAGTTTTACACGACGGACATTTCTCGTACGAATGGCAGTTCCGGCCTGGGGCTTGCGATCGCGAAGCAGTTCACCGAACTGCTCGGCGGCAAGATCTGTGCGGAAGCGGAGAACGGAACGTTCGGGATTTTTATCGAGATCTGAAAAAACTTGTTTGTTCAACTTGAACAAACAAGTTTTTTGCGTTATAATACCAGTGGAGTAGGAAGCAATCTTCGAAGTGGGGGAGAGAGATATGATCATGACAGGGTGTTCGTACAGAATAAAAGAGGATCTCGGTTTCATACTTGAAGCTGAAAGGTTAAACTGTTCGGAGTTATCGGAGCGAACAAAGATTTCACGGACGACTATAGACGAGATCGCAAAGGGAAAGAAAACCACGGATAGTGTATGTGAAAAGTTTTATGCTTATGCATATAGGAGTAAATACAGGATCAACAGTGTAAAAGAGGAGATGGCCCGGGAACAATACAAACATGTTTTGTTTCATGGTTCAAAAGATGGTTTAACGGAAATCGTTGCTGACGGTTCGAGAGCAAACTGTGATTTTGGGAAAGGTTTTTATCTGGGAGAAACATATTATCAAGCCTTAGCTTTTGTATGTGAGAATGAAAAGTCCTCTGTGTATTCGTTTGAGTATTCACTTGAGGGGTTGAAAATTAAACCATTTGAATGTTCTTTAGAGTGGATGTTGGCGATCTGTTATTATCGTGGGACTCTTGGAGAATATGCTCACAATGACAGGGTAAGGAGCGTTGTTTCCGAGATCGAGGCTGCAGATGTTGTCATAGCGCCAATAGCTGATAACAAAATGTTCTATATCATGACTCAGTTTACGGAAGGGGAGATCAATGCGGATGTTGCGCTTCATTCGCTTTCAGCTTCCAGCCTTGGGTCGCAATATATATTCAGAACACCAAAAGCGATAACTCGACTGAAACCGATCGAAAGGTATTTCCTTTGTAACCCGGAGAGGGAAGAATGTAGGCATCAATTGATCGAACGGAGTTATGAGATAGACACAAAACTGAAACTGGCAAAGAGAGAATTTAAGACAGGCTTGTACATTGAGGAAGTGTTAAAATGAGAAAACTGGATCATAAAGGTTTATTGCTGGCTGAGTATCAGGCGAAACTGTTTGAAAGATCGTCTGAATTAGGGTGTTCGACCGGGGTGTTCATCCGAAGATTTTTGCATTCGGATCTATTGAGAAAGTTGGATACCAACGACCCATATGCATTGTCTTTAGATGTTAATGAGGGAATCAACAGTATCTTGGAGCAGTTTGGACCATCAAGTTACGGAAAGATCAAATATTCAAAGAGTGCATTGTTCTGGATGGGTTATATGTACAGATATATATCGTATACTCGGGAAATAACCACCGGACTGGCGATGTCATTTTTTGCGTACAAACAGATGAATGAATTGTACTATACATATCATACCCAGGATCCCGAGTGGTGTGTAAGTAACCTTTTAGAACTTAATCATTTGACGGAGGACGTATTTGACAGCAATTATAGGCTGAGAGAGGTCATGAAAGCCAGTGGGCTTTATTAAACTTGTTTGTTCAACTTGAACAAACAAGTTTAAACGAGTATGGGCAGAAAGGATAACAGTAGAATATATGAACCCTGCGGGGGCCCGCGGCGTATGCAGCGGGTCCCCTCAGGGTTTATGGACGAAATCCGTCGTTTAATTCATAGGTTCAAAGAATACGGACGTTGCCGGATTTCCGTCCGGTGTTATAACGGTGTAGTCGTAACAGGTTTCTTCTACTAACTCCGAATATTCATCGATCGTAGCAGGGTGCATCACCAACTGTCCGTTTTCGATGACCACTTCACCGTTTTCGTCTAGGAGCGGCAGGTTGTACTGGATGACCGGTCCGTTGTAGCGTTCGCCGCCGGATAGGAGAGTCCGGTTATCCAGGAACCAGATCGCTTTTTCCATGGTGGTCCGGGCTATGACGATCGCATATTTCGATCCGTAGAATTCCAGGTCCACACCCTTATCGACCATGAGTACGCTCTGGCTCTGCTCGGCGTCGATCATAAGACCGAAATCGTGCGACTGGTCTTCGTTTACAACGAGAGATCCGGTGCCGGTAAATTTGATGCTTCCGCCGTAGTAGAAGCCGTATACCAGGATGTAGCCGATGTGGTTTTCACCGACCAGGTTCACCGTGAAACCATTGCCCATGAGGTTGACATCCAGGACATCTGCGGTGCAGTTTTCCAGGGTCAATGTATTCGTTGCCTCGTCGTAGGACGCGCCGGGAACTTCACCCAGAGAGTGACGGAAGTATTCCGAGGTCCAGGCTTCGCCGATCACGAGGTAGCGATAACTGTTTTCACCATTGATGACCATGCGGATGTACTCTTCGGGCCCCAGGGTGTCGCCCGCATAAGCTCCGGCAAAATCCGGCGCCAGATTCGGAAGCAGCGGGAATGCCGCATCTCCGTCGATCTCATAGTAGCCCGGGCCGTGGCTGTTGATGTGCGTTTCGTAGCGGACGGTTTCTTTGTAGACCGCGTAGATCGTGCCGCTCATCACTACGAGCCGGTCGGGGCTGTCACCGCTTCCGGCAGTGATCGCGTCTTCACTCAGTTCATAGCCGAGGAAGGTACGGGTCCGCTCGAGTTCTTCCATGAACTTCATCTTATAAACCAGGCCGCGATCCTTACACCAGTTGGTAACTGTGGAGACCGGGTCAGGGTCGGAGAGGGATGTGGTAAATGAATTACCATCCCAATCCTGTATGATGTATTGGAATAATACCTTTTCCTCCGCGCCGTTTACCGAGCCTTCCGAGAAGTGCAGAAGCGAAGCAACATACTCTTCTTCCGATAGCGCGGGCTCGATCGTAGGAGCTTCGGTCGGCTCTTCGGTAGGATCAGTGATCGGTTCCTGTGTCAACGGTTCCGTCGGAACGACGGGACCGCCAGGATCGGTCGGTTCGACCGGTTCCGTCGGGATGATGACTTCGATCCCCGGGGGAGGCGTTACCGAGCCGGTATCTTTCCCCAGAAAGTCGAGACCGAAGAGATCGTAGTTGTACGATGCCCATACGATGATGACGGTCGCCATCGCCGAGGCGACCGGAGCCCATAGTTTTCGCAAGAGCTTACGCTGACGGTCGCGGTCCTTGACAATGGTCGCGGAGCCGGCAGCGGGGACATCCCAGATAAATTCGGGAGCCGGCTTACAGATTTCGGGCGCAGATTGGTATTCTTCCGGTGGTTGGATGTATTCATCCGGTAATCGGGTATATTCCATAATTGCCACCTTCTTTCAGGTACCGATGTGGGATCGGGACAGCTTACTTTTTGTTGTCGAGATGCACATCCATCTGCGGGAAAGGAACCTCTACGCTCAGTTTGCGGAAACCGAGGAGCAGGTCGTGGTTCAGCACGCGCATGCCGGTGTAGATGTCTTTTTCATCGACATCGACCACGAAGCGGAGAACGACGGAACTGTCGGCCAGTTCCTGCACGCCGAGGTAACGCGGTGCAGCCTTCATGATATCCTGGTGGTTTGCAAAGATCTCCTCCATCAGCGCCGGGATCGAAGCCTCCAGCTTCTCCAGATCGGTCGCGTACGGAATGCCGATGTTGCTGACACTGCGGGATACTTTATCCGAGCGGTTCAGGATGTTCTGCATGGCAGAGTTGTTGATGATCTTTACGTTTCCGCCCGGATCGGTGATGCTGGTCGTGCGGATGCCGATATTGGTAACGGTGCCGCGGAAGCCGTCGACTTCCACGATGTCGCCTACGTTGTACTGGTTCTCAAACAGCATGAAGGTACCGGTCACCACATCGGAGATCAGGCTCTCAGCGCTGAAACCAACGATCAATGCTAAGATCCCGACACTGGCTACGATCGTCGATACATTGGCCCCGAGGATCGATAAGCCCCAGCAGAGGATCAGGATCGCGGTCACGTACTTCAGCATACTCGAAACGATTGAGAGGACAGAGCGTGCGCGGTGATTTTCCGGTTTGAACAGCCCGAGCAGAAGCACGAGCAGGGTCTCGACAAAGAGAACGCCGGCGATCATGCACACGAGATACAAAAGTTTCACGCCGTTGACGTTGCCGAAGATGTCGTCGATGTTATCGAGGTCAATGAATTTGCCGATAAAACCGACGGTAAATGCGATGGCAAGTATGACGGTAAGGATGATAAGACGGATCACAACTGGTTTCTTGCTCTTCATAAGAATTACCTCCTTTGAATAAGGGTATAAAAAATCCATAGGATCACCGTCTGGCGTATGCGGTCTGCTGACCGTGTCGGACAAACGGAGGATCCTATGGATCCGATTCATATATTATTTTGCTCCGCCTTCGACAGCGTCTTGAATGTCAAAATAACTCTGACCGGGGTTGGCGGCAGCATATTTGCCCGCGCAAGTCTTGCAGACACCATTGCATCCATGGTTGATGGCTTCTTCTACGGTGCCTTCTGTCTTGGAGTCACTGTTGTTGATGTGGGAACAATCTTCATAGAGATGGTATTTTTTGCCCCACTGTGTGTAGTATACATGTTCCGAATACTGAACCTGGGCTGTTTTCTCTTCCTCAGAGATCGGGCTCCACTCGATGCTGAACAGTACGCCGATCACTAGTGCTATAACAGCCGCGATCGTGGCGATCTTCTTCATCTGCGGATCCTTATTCTCTTTATCGGTGAGAGCGATGATAATGAAAGGCAGGAAAGCAATGATGCAGGCGATCACGCCCATGTTGTTCCACAGGAAGAATTTCAGTTTATTCTTCTTTGATGCGGGGTCAATGTGGTTCGCCTTCTTCCAAAGCAGGGAACCGACGATAACGAGGATCAGGTCTAAGACGAGCAGGATTATCATAAAGATCGTTGTCGACATAAACGTGATCTCGAGTTTACCGGTCAGCAGGCAGATCGCGAAGATCTCGCAAACGATGGCCAGTACCCAACAGATGATAGCGCCGATCCTTCGCTCCATGGCTCCGGCCGTGCTATACGGTTTCTCGGGTTTCTTAGCGGAAGATGCTTTTGCAGCGGGCTTCTCTTCGGAAGCTTTCGCAGTCGTCTTCTTCACGGTTTCTTCAGCCTTCTCGGCTGCTTTCTCAACTTTTTCAGCAGCCTCATCAACTACTTTCTCTGCTTTTTCGGCAGCAGCTTTTGCAGTGGAAGCTTTAGCGCCGGAAGACTTAGCAGTAGTGGTCTTCTTTGCTGTAGTGGTCTTTGCAGCGCTTTCGGTCTCTTTTTTCTCGGCCATAAGATTACACTCCTTCATGTTGGATTTTGTGTTCACGTCCGACGGTTTCCCGCCGTTCATTACCTATATGACCATTATATATCATATTAAGTGTTATTTCAATGAAAAAGCGCAAAATTTATTGACTTTTTAGGACATTCGGGGGATAATGAAGGTAAATAAATCCGAACTTGGAAAAGGAGACGATGATATATGGATATTTCCGCTTTATTATCCGGTCTGATCACCGATGATACAGTAAAACAAGTCAGCAAAAAGACGAAGGCTTCGAAGAAAGATGTCACCAGCGTTTTGACGTCTGCCCTGCCCATGCTTCTGGCGAATGGCAATCAGACCACGACGCAGCAGGTGGCGCAGGCCAGCGGCGTCAGCCAGAGTGCGACGTCCAACATCCTGAGTGCTGCAGCACCGATGTTGCTCGGCTCACTCGGCAGCGGGAATTCTTCTTCCAACAACTCCGGGAACTCCTCCTCGGGCGGGGCTTCCGCAGGCGGCATCAATCTGGGCATGCTTACCTCGCTTTTGGGCGCGGTCGACCTCGGCAAACTTACTTCCGGTCTGATGAGCCTCGTGTCCACCAACACCGCGAAGGATGAGAAGGAAGAGAAGGACGAGAAGCCGTCCGGCTCCGGAAAGAAACCCGCGTCCTCCGGAAAGAAACCCGCGTCGTCCGGAAAGAAGCCGTCTTCTTCGGCGAAAAAGCCTGCGAGCTCCGGTAAAAAGCCGGCGTCCGAAAAGAAAGCCGAGTCATCTAACCCGCTGAGCGCCGTAACGGGGCTTTTGGGGAAACTGTTTAAGTAAGTGTGATACAATGGATGGTTAACGGACCACTGTGCTTGCGCCCAGTGGTCTTTTTGCCAGAACAGAAAAGTAAGCATGTTACCTCTTCTTATATGTATGGGAAATAATCAGAAGCAAACAATTGTCCCAATATTTGTAACATTAGTGAATATTCATTTGCATATTGATTTAAGCGCTTAAAACTGCTATAGTGTTATTAAAGATAGTTAAAAATTTGTTTAGGTGATTGAGAGGAATTATGAAAGAGACTTTTCTACGAATTACGGTTGCGTTGGTTTTTTTGGTCATGGGATATGCAGTAGTTTTAGCAAATGATGAGGAGAGAACGGGAGTATCAAGATCTCCAGTCGTGATAGATAGAGCATATTCTACATACACTTATACTTCTCCGTATAGGAACGAACTTCAGTATAAGATGAATTGTTATGGATATGCTATTCATGTTTATTCCAGAGACACTGGAAATCTATCTTCCCCCTATAAACAGCAACCGGGGGAATTTGCTGTGGATAATCAAACTTATCAGAACCTTATATTGGAACAATATTTAGCAATTCACGGCACAGGAGCTACCGGAACCGGAATATTGGATTACATAGAGGGAAGAATGTTTGCGGATTTTCAGACATTGAATGCAAATACCGGAACAGAATGGGTTATTCAAGCGACCACGGTGAATGCTTCGACGCCACCTGGGTATCGTAAGATAGCCTTGACAGTAGGGGTGGGACATGACTATCACTTTTACTTCAGACATAATGACGGAACTTGGTCGCATAAGACCGGAGAGGATCCTGTAACAACGTTATCTATTGATACAAATGTGACGATTACGGATAATAATATATCTACATGCGTTGCGGAAGGGAATTATGATGATGGCGTTCGATATTATTTGATTGGCAAGTCTGCCATTTCAGATTACCCACACAGTGATGGCCATTCGAGTTTGAAAACAAGTACCGTTTTTTCGGATCGTGCAGGAGATACGATAACGAAAGCGACTCAACTTTCCGGAAGTTCTTGCTTTGGAAGATTTGATTACGCTATGGATACGGATTATTTTGAATTAATTCCTACAACAACAGCTACTTATCATATTACCACTTCGTTGACATCCGGAACATATGATACGGACATCGTAGTGTTTAATAGCAATAACGCTGTATTGGCATCCGATTATTCAGTTGGCAATGCGGATATTTACATTACTCTTTCTGCGGGGCAGAAGTATTATATCAAAGTTATGGATGCTAATCATTCTATCGTGGATTATACGTTGTTATACACACATTATTAGGAGGTGATCAGAATGAAAAAGAAGAATACTCGCATTTGGATTGGTTTATTTTGCTTCCTGTTGGTTATGACCGGAGGTGTGGTGTATGCATCGTCCGGCCGATGGTTTTTTAACCGTGAGGATGAACCGAACCCGGAAGATGGTGAGGAGTATTGCCGCGTGATGGAGTCGAGAAAGGCCGCGATTACGGGCGTAACCGTTCCTGAAATCGAAATCTCACCTTACGAACGCTATATCGGAGATTCGCGGATTGTTAAAGACCGACAGGGATTGTCCGAGAACCATTACATTAAGCAAATTCTGATCCTTGAAAACAAAATACCGGCGGATGCTCCTTATCTGACTAAGGAAAAAGCTATAGAGATATGCAACGGATTGACGGATTTTCCGGAAAATACCGATGCGTGTGAACAAATGATCATAAATGCTTTCAATGAAGTTGCTTTTGCCCCGGATTTTCAAGGCGGAAGCGGAATAACCAGAACCGTATACTATACGGACGAAACGCATAGCAAAGCGATAATCGTTACATGCTGTCGTGTCCTTTACAGAGACTATGATATGTCCGATAATGCGTCTGAATTCATTTTTTCTCCTTTTGGAGAAGAATAAAAATGTTCATAGATACAAACAAAACCATTACTGCGGCGGTGTGGTTACAGTTATCTTAGTCGGCGGGCTAAACCCCGCCGGCTTTTTTTATGTGTGTGGACAAATCCGCGTTTTCGTGGTATGATAATACAAAAGACGCGGCGGTCGCCGGCCGGCATGGGAAGAGCCTGACTCGAGTGCTGGAGGGAGGTCGTGTCATCGGAATGGAACAGAAACGGAGGAGCGTGGATGGATAAGAAATATGTAGCCTACATCGGATCCTACACAAACTACGGAAAAAGCAAGGGAATTGCTATGTTTGATGTGGATCTCGAGAAGGGCATCCTGACAAAAAAAGGAGATATAGAGGTGCATAACTGTTCGGCGATCTGTGCGTCGCGGGACGGGAAGTTCGTGTATGCAGTCGTGGACGAAGGTGTTGCCGCATTTGCGGTAGAGAAGGACGGAAGCCTGCGTCCCCTGAATACAGGAAGCATCCGTGGCATGCGTGGTTGCAGTATCGATGTGGACTCAAAGAACCATTTCCTGATCGTAGCAGGTTATCATGACAGTAAATTGACCGTGGTTAAAATCGAAGCGGACGGAAGCGTGGGCCCGGTGACGGACTCTTACTTCGAGCAGGGCTACGGCAGCGTGGTAGAGGGCAACTTCAACCCGCACATCACCTGTGTTAAATTTTCCCCGGATGAGAATTATGTCTGTGCAGTCGTTCAGGCACTTGATCATATCAAGATCTTCCGCCTGGACCCGCAGGACGGCACGCTGTCCTTCGCGGATGTAGTGCGTTGCGAACTCGACTCGCACCCGCGTAAAATGGAGTTTTCTCCGGATGGACGGCATCTCTACATCATGTCGGAGAAGAAGTCCTACATCGCGGTTTATGACTATGCGGACGGCGGCCAGCGCCCGGTGATCGGCTTTAAGCAGCTGGTATCGACGCAGCCGAAGAAAGGCAGCAGTTTTTCCGTGGCATGCGCACTGGAGATCCCGCCGAGCGGTCGTTACGTGATCGCGGCCAATGCGGGCGCCAACACGATCGCACTGTTCGACCGCAACGATGAGAACGGCCTGCTGTATCAGCGCTTCGTGCTCCCGGTCAGCGGTGATTTCCCGAAGAGAGTCGTTATGCTTCCGGGCGAGCAGTACCTTTTGAGTTTGAACCATGTGTCGAATTCTGTGACCTGCTTTAAGGTGATCGAAGACAAAAAGTACATGGTCATGAACGGACGCAGCATTGACGTGGATTACCCGAACTGCTGCGCAGTAGTCGAGATCTAAAGGAGGGATAATCGATGGCAGAATACAGTTACGATCAAATGCTTACATGGGTCGGTGTTTTCTCGGATCTGATGAACGTCAGCCCGGAAAAAATCAAACTCCTCAATCTGTGCGGCAAGGTCCGCAACGTTGTATCTACGATCGAGACGCATAAACGCGTGATCATATTTGCCAATGAAACGAAGCCGGATCTGTTCTACGAGATCTGGGAGGCAGGCCTCGGAGAGTACGACCTTTGGTACGCTAAGGGCCTCACACCCGGAGGCGAGATCCTGAAGACGACCGCTTCCCAGCTGATGGACACGAAGGTAACAGAGCCGATGGTCATCTTCGTCATGAACGAGAAGACCCGCGAGTCCCTGCGCTTCGGTATCAAAAACGAAGTGTTTGCGCGCGGTCCCATCCGTTACGTGGGCAATGAGATCCGTGCGGTCATCATGAGTTTGCTTGCAGTCGACATGCATGATATCATGTATTTCGTCAGCGCCGAGACCATCGCGATCGAGGCAGCCATGGCTGCCCAGGAAGGTACGATGATCGCCATCGAGTGCGACGACGGTTCCTTCCATTCGATGGAAGAAAACGTAGAGAAGTTCAAACTGCATAACATCGAGATCGTCAGAGGTTTTGACGAGGATAAACTGGCGCCGTTGCCGCAGCCGCGTCTGTCATTTATCGTAGCGACGAAATACCTCGAGCGCGACCTGGAGCGTTTGCTCCGCAAACAGCCGAAACAGCAGTTTGTCATCTATACATTGGATCTGGGCATCCTGTCCCAGGTTAAAGGAATATTTGAACGTCAGGGGATCCGTGACATGGAGATCCGCCAGATCACCGTTTCCAAACTGGGATCCGACGGCGTATTTCAGACGGAACCGAGCCCGTGGCTGATCACGGGAACGACGGTGGATTAAGGAAACAGAGGAACGATGAAGACCAGGGAGAAGACCGAACAGCAGCTTCGGCAGGAAAAAAAAGAGCGCATGCGCCGATTGAGTACGCCGAACACGGCGGCCGACCCCGCGGCGAAACATGGAAAGCAGATCAAAGAGCTTTCGGATAAGATCTCGTATGAAGACCGTCCGTTGCATAAGATCTCGTTTCGTGCGTCGCTGGACGCGGTCATGACCACGCTGTGTCTGATCGTGATCGTCATCCTGATCCTGTTCCTATGTGTTTTGGTGCCGGATGTCCATAAGAAGCAGGCCGCACAGGAGACCACGGAGGTCTCGTGGCTGGCTGAGCCCGGCGAGATCTTGCAGGAGGTTCCGGATGGATCTATTTGATTATATGCGGGAGACCTCCATGAAGCAGGAGGCGCCGCTGGCGTCGCGGATGCGCCCGACCACGCTCGATGAGGTGGTGGGACAGCAGCACATCCTGGGTAAGGGCATGTTGCTCTACCGCGCCATTACGACTGACAAACTCAGCTCCGTCATATTCTACGGGCCTCCGGGCACCGGAAAGACGACGCTGGCACGCGTGATCGCCAACACGACGAAGGCACAGTTCACGCAGTTAAATGCCACCGTGGCCGGCAAAAAGGACATGGAGGACATAACTAAGCAGGCGAAGGAAACCTACGGCATGTATGGCCGTAGGACTATCCTTTTTATAGACGAAATTCACCGTTTCAACAAGGGGCAGCAGGACTACCTGCTTCCTTTTGTGGAGGACGGAACGGTCGTGCTGATCGGCGCGACCACGGAGAATCCGTTCTTCGAGGTGAATGGGGCGTTGCTTTCGCGTTCCATGATCTTCGAACTGAAGCCGCTCTCCCGTGAGGATATCGAGGTTCTGATCCACCGCGCGGTGGAGGACCGGGAGAAGGGCATGGGCAGCTACAACGCTGAGATCGAGCCGGATGCGGTGCATTTCCTTTCGGACATCGCAGGTGGTGACGCCCGCCGGGCGCTCAACGCCATCGAGCTCGCGATCCTGTCCACGGCGCCCGATGAAGACGGCAAGATCCGCCTGACGCTCGCCGTCATGGAGAGTTGCGTGCAGAAGCGCGCGGTCCGCTATGACAAGGACGGCGACAACCATTACGACACGATCAGCGCATTTATCAAAAGTATGCGTGGCTCCGATCCGGACGCCGCGATCTACTATCTGGCGCGGATGCTGTACTCCGGCGAGGACGTGAAATTCATTGCCCGCCGAATCATGATCTGCGCATCCGAGGACGTGGGCAATGCGGACCCGCAGGCCTTGCAGGTGGCCGTTGCCGCGGCTCAGGCGGTCGAGCGCATCGGCATGCCGGAGTCCCAGATCATTCTGGCGCAGGCGGCCGCGTACGTCGCTACCGCGCCGAAGTCGAATTCCTCGGTCAATGCGATCTCTGCAGCCATGGATTATGTGGGGAAGCACCCGCAGGCACAGATCCCGGCGCACCTGCAGGATGCGCATTACAAGGGAGCGAAGAAACTCGGACACGGTGTGGAATACAAGTACGCGCACGACTATCCGAACCATTACGTGGAGCAGCAGTACCTGCCCGACGACGTCCGCGGGACGGTGTTCTACGAACTGTCCGACCAGGGCTACGAAAAGAAGTTAAAAGAGTGGATGGAGTATATCAAAGGTGAGTGATTATATTTTTTGTTTTGATCTGGATGCGACCGTGACGAAGGTGGAGATCCTGCCCGAGATCGCGAAGCATTTGCCGCAGGATGACCTGGGCGAGAAGATGCGCCAGATCACGGAGAGGACCATGGCGGGCGAACTTCCGTTCGAGGAGAGTTTCCGCTCGCGCGTCAATATCCTGATGCAGGTACCGGTTTCGACGGTGCGTGAGATCATCAGCCGCGTGCCGGTGCACGAGGAGATGGTCGCGTTCATCCGCGAGCACGCGGATCGCTGCTATGTGGTGACCGGAAACCTCGACATTTGGATCTGCGACCTGATGGAGCAGATGGGCCTTGCGCCGGATCACGTGCTGTGTTCGCACGCGACGGTAGCAGACGATAAGATCGTTTCGGTCGATGAGGTCATCGATAAGGGTAAGGCGATCGCGATGCTGCCGCATCCGTTCGTTGCGATCGGCGACGGCAACAACGACGCCGAGATGGTCGGCGCCGCAGAGGTCGGCATCGGCTTCGGCGGGGTGCGCGAGATCGCGCCGTCCGTACTGAATAACGCTACACACGCGGTTTACACGGAGGAGAAATTATGTCAATTCCTAAGACGATTGTTATAAGCTGTGCCGGCATGGGTACGCGGCTCGGGATCGGTACCACGAAGGCACTGATCGACATCGACGGAAAGCCGCTGATCATTCGCCAGCTCGAGCTTTTGAAAGACTACGACGACATCCGCATCGTGGTCGGATACCAGATGGAACGCGTGATCGAGATGGTCAATTCGTTCCGCAAAGACATCCTGTTTGTTTTCAACCACAACTATAAGAACACCGGAACCGGCGGAAGTTTTTCGCTGGCCCTGCCGTTCGCCCGTGAGATGGTAGTGTCGCTGGACGGCGACCTGCTGGTGCATCCGGACGACCTGCGCCGTGTGCTGGAGAGCGACATCGAGTGCGCCTGCGGCGGCGTGATCAGCACGGATAATCCCATGCGTATGATCACACGGAAAGGCGAGGATGGCAAGATCTACGGCGTCGGTTTCTCCCGCGAGGAGGGCGACTACGAGTGGACCGGTCTGGCCCAGGTGCGTACCGCGCGCCTCACGCCGGGCGACCGTCATGTCTGCGACATGCTGACACCGCTGCTTCCGCTGGAGATGGTCGAGATCCGCACGAAGGAAGTCGACACGATGAACGACTATAAGCACGCAGTTGCATGGGTGCGGAACGGATACAAGGAGTAAACATGGATACACCCAGATTTTATGAGCAGGCGGAACTGGACCGCATTCACAAGATGGAACTGGAGATCCTGGTGGATTTCATGACCATCTGCGAGAGGAACCACCTGCATTACTTTGCGCTCGCCGGGACCGGCATCGGCGCCATCCGCCACGGAGGTTTTATCCCGTGGGATGACGACATCGACATCGGCCTGCCGCGCGCGGATTTTGAGAAGTTCATCCGCATCGTCGAGGCGGAGATGGGCGACAAATACTACGTGCTCAACATCGAGCATGACCCGAAGTTTCCGCTGACCTCGACCCGCCTGTGCATCCGCGGTACACGCTTTGTAGAACGCGCGTTCATGGATGTGGATTGCCCGCTCGGCATTTTCCTCGATCTGTACGCGTTCGATAATCTTGCGGACGGGAAGCTTGCGTACCAGAAGCAGGTGTGGAGCGCGTGGTTCTGGAGCAAACTGATCATCCTGCGTAGCATTCGCCGCCCGGTCCTGTACCAGAGCGGTCTGAAGGCGAAGATGATCTGGGCAGCCTGCGCCGTCATCCACGACACGATGGTGCTGTGCCGGATCTCGCCGCAGTGGCTCTATAAGCGTTGCAAGAAGAACCTGACGAAGTATAATTTCAAGAAGACCAAGCGGTTCGGGTATCCCTGCGATACGAACCCGCATTGGAATACGCTTTACAAAGAGGACACCTTCCCGACGAAGCGTTGGAAGTTCGAAAATGTAAAGCTTCGGTTCCCGAAGGACATGGAGAAGATGCTCCATGGCTTCTACGGGGACACTTATATGCAGCTTCCGCCGGAGGAGAAGCGGAAAACGCATTACCCGTATATTCTGGATTTCGGCGACGGAACCGGAAGAAAAGAAGAGAAATGAGGATAGTTTATGCAAGCGATCTTACTTGCTGCCGGCATGGGCAGACGATTGAAGAAGCATACCGCGGATAAGACGAAATGTATGGTCGAGGTCGGCGGTGTGACCCTGATCGAGCGCGCGCTTTCGCTCCTGGATACGAAGGGACTGAAGCGCATCTGCATCGTGTGCGGTTACCAAAAAGATAAGTTGAAGGAGTTCGTGGCGGGGCTGTCCGTTCAGACTCCGGTCGAGTTCATCGACAACGACCGTTACGAGACGACGAACAACCTGTATTCCCTGAACCTGGCGGCGGACCGCATGGCCGAAGACGACACGCTGGTCCTGGAGTCGGACATCCTGTTTGAGGATGCCGTTCTGACCCGCCTGCTCGCGGAGGATAAGCCGTGCGTGACCTTTGTCGCGCATCCGGAGCCCTGGATGGACGGCGTTTTGGTGACGCTGGATGCCCAGGCGCGCATCGAGGAGTTCGTCAGCGCGGAGACCTTCCGTGCGGACGCGTACGCTTCCTACTACAAGACGGTGAGCATGTACCGTTTTTCCCGTGATTTCATCCGCTCGACCTACCTGCCGTTTTTGGCGGCGCACGTAGCAGCATTTTCCGATGAGGCGACGTACGAGTCGGTGCTGAAGGTGGTGGACTTCCCGGGACGTCCCGTGATCGACACCCTGCTCCTCACGAGTGAGCGTTGGTACGAGATCAATGACATCCAGGATATCGATATCGCGGAGTCGATCTTCGCCGAGGGCGAGGAGCGTCTGCGCCGATACCTGTCCCGCTACGGCGGCTACTGGCGCTACCACGGCCTGTACGATTTCTGCTATCTGGTGAATCCGTACTTCCCGAACGAGCGCTTCCTCAACGAGATGAAGTCTCATTTCGACGTGCTGATCCGCGAGTATCCTTCGGGTCAGGCGGTCAATGCGACCCTGGCGGCGAAATACTTCGAGGTGCTCCCGGAGCAGATCTGCGTGGGCAATGGCAGCGCGGAGCTGATCAAATCGCTGATGGAGCAGATGGAAGGCAAGATGGGCATGGCCTATCCGACCTTCGAGGAATATGCGCACCGGCGCGCGCCGGGCGACATGATCCCCTTCTTTGTGAAAGAGAAAGACTTCAAATATACGGTCGATGACCTGATCGCGTTCTATGAGGAGCATCCGGTGAAAGCCATCGCCCTCGTGAACCCGGATAATCCGACCGGTCACCTGATCCTGCGTGACGACATCCTGCGCCTGGCGGCGTGGATGAAGGAGCGCGACATGATGCTCATCGTGGATGAGAGTTTCATCGATTTTGCGAAGACCGGTACGCCCGGTCAGAGTTACTATGACGAGCACATGTCCCGCACCCTGCTGGTGCCGGAGATCCTGGATGAATATCCGAACATCGTCGTGATCAAGAGTATCTCGAAGTCCTTCGGCGTTGCGGGCCTGCGCCTCGGCGTGCTCGCGAGCGGCAACCGCAAGCTTATCGCGTGGATGAAGAAGGACATTGCCATCTGGAACATCAATTCATTTGCCGAGTACTACATGCAGATCATCGAGAAGTACAAGGCGGACTACGAGGACGCGATGGTGCGCTTTAAGGAAGTCCGCGTCCGCTACATGCAGATGCTTTCACGCGTGGCGAACCTGAAGGTTTATCCTTCGCAGGCGAACTACATCATGGCGCGGGTGACCGGAGTTATGTCTTCGCACCGCCTGGCGGATGTACTGCTGAACAAATATAATATTCTGATAAAGGACCTGTCCACGAAAGAAGGGCTGGACCACGAAGA
>JAFYZH010000104.1 GCA_017548765.1 Lachnospiraceae bacterium
GTCTGCCCCATTACTACGCGATATAAATATAGCACTTCTGAAGATATAAATAAAATCACAATTTATTATGCGGATCATAATTCAGGATTATACTCTGCCAATGTATGCCGGATTCAGCTCTTCACATTCATCATCGCGAGGAAATTCTTCGTCGCGGTCGAACCGAGATAATTCTTGCGAACAGCCAGACACATGTTTCTCTCCGGCGGCTTTTTATCAAACATCAGTTCAAAGAGCATGCCGTTCTTCAGGTACGGTTCGGCAAAGGATTCCATGACCAGGCCCACACCTAAATTGCGAAGGGCGAACTGCACGATCATATCCGACGTCGCCAGTTCGAATTCCGGTTTGATTTCGACCTTCTGGTCCGCGAAATACGAGTCCCAGAAACGACGCGTACTGGTGTTTTTCTCCAGGCAGACCAAAGGATAATGAGTCAATTCCTCAAAGGAAAGCACATGATGCTTCAGTTGCAGGAAGGAAGTTCCCGCAACGAAGATATCACGGATCGTATGCACGGGCAGGATCTCGATACCCTCCCGCGGCTCTACCGGCGTAGAGATCACACCGAAATCGATGGTTCCCGCTTCGAGCGCTTCCATCGTCTCGGGAGTCGGTGCATTCGTCACCTGGATCTTGATGTGCGGATACTTGATGTGGTACTGCTCCAGGATCGGCAACAGATAGAACTGCAAGGTCATATCGCTCGCACCGATGCATATCTCCCCCTGCTCCATATCGCACATCTGCGCAACCAAATGCTCCCCGCGTTCGATCTCGCCGAACGCGCGGTCGATATGGTTATAGAGGATGGCGCCCTCCGCCGTAAGCTGCGCTCCCTTACTGGTGCGCACGAACAAAGGACAGGAAAGCTGCTCTTCCAGAAGTTTTACAGCCTGGCTCACTGCCGGCTGGGAAACACACAGTTCTTTAGCCGCCGCGGAAAACTGCTTACACCGCGCGACCGTGCGAAAGATGCGATAGAGTTCGATATTATTGATCATAGATTATACGTTTATCTCTGCGGAAAGTCCGAGGAGTTCCTTATGCGCCTCGAGTAACGGGCGTACTTCCTGATCCAAAAACTCGGTTACCTGGGAAGGCGCACGGCCGACATATTTCGCCGGATCCATGGACTGCTCCAGTTCTTCGAGGGACAGGTTGAAGCTTTCATCTGCCGCGATCAGTTCGAGCAGATTGTTATCCAGACCGAGTGCCTTTACATTCTTACCTGCTTCCATCGACAGCGTACGGATCTTCTCATGCAGCTCCTGACGGTCGCCGCCGGCCTTAACCGCATCCATCATGATGTTTTCGGTCGCCATGAACGGCAACTCACTGCGCAGGCGCTTCTCGATGACCTTCGGATATACGACCAGACCATCCACAACGTTCATGTAGAGATCCAGGATACCATCTACAGCCAGGAAACCTTCTGTCATACTGATGCGCTTATTTGCCGAATCGTCGAGCGTACGCTCAAACCACTGGGTCGCAGCGGTCAGCATCGGGTTCAGCGTATCGGAGATCACATAATTTGCGAGAGACGCGATACGCTCGCTGCGCATCGGGTTACGCTTATATGCCATCGCGGAGGAACCGATCTGGTTCTTCTCGAACGGCTCTTCCACTTCCTTCAGGTGCTGAAGCAGGCGGATATCGTTGGAGAACTTATGTGCACTGAGGGCAATGCCCGACAGCACGTTCAGAATGCGGCTGTCGACCTTACGTGTGTAGGTCTGACCGGAAACTGCGAAGCAACCTGCAAAGCCCATCTTATCAGCGATGATCTGCTCGAGTTTTTTGATCTTCTCTTCGTCGCGGTCGAACAGTTCCATAAAGCTGGCCTGCGTACCGGTCGTACCCTTCGAACCCAGAAGTTTCATGGTGGAGATCAGGTATTCCAGATCCTGATAATCCATCACGAGATCCTGCAGCCACAGGGACGCACGCTTTCCTACGGTCGTCGGCTGTGCCGGCTGGAAATGCGTAAACGCCAGTGTCGGAAGATCTTTATACTGATCTGCGAAATCCGCAAGCTTTGCGATGACATTGATCAGTTTCTTCTGAACGAGGCGCAACGCCTCCGTCATAACGATGATGTCGGTATTATCACCTACGTAGCAGGAAGTCGCTCCGAGGTGGATGATGCCCTTTGCCTTCGGGCACTGAACACCATATGCGTATACATGCGACATAACGTCGTGACGCACGAGCTTCTCGCGCTCTTTCGCTACGTCGTAGTTGATATCGTTTGCATGCTCCTTAAGCTCGGCGATCTGCTCGTCGGTGATCGGGATGCCCAGCTCCTGCTCAGCTTCTGCCAGAGCGATCCACAGCTTACGCCATGTGCGGAACTTCATGTCCGCGGAAAAGATATATTGCATCTGAGCGCTTGCATAACGCTCGGAAAACGGACTTTGATAACGATCGGTCATAGATAATTCTCCTTATTCCCTGTGTTGCCGCCGGAATCGGACAGCGTCTTTTAAAACATATACAGTATAAGTATAAAGCATCAAAAAGGGTAAATCAAGCAAAACTTGCGATCTTAGAGGGACCGTCGCCGACATTGACCGCATAAAACGATGCACCATAGCCGATCGCCTCGCGATAGGCAGCGCCCACGCTTTCGATGAACGCGTCCACGCAGTCATTACGGACAATGCTGACCGTGCAACCGCCGAACCCGGCTCCGGTCATACGCGTACCGATCACGCCGTCCGCCGCACAGGCCGCCACATACAAAGCATCCAATTCCCTTCCGGTCACTTCAAAATCATAGCGAAGCGAATCATGGGAGGCCTTCATCAATTTGCCGAAAGCTTCCAGATCCCCGCGGTTCAGCGCCTCGACTGCCTGCACGGTGCGTGCATTTTCCGTAACAGCATGCTTCGCGCGCTTGCGGTTCACCGGGTCAGCGATCGCATCGGCGATCGTTTCAAACTCCTCCGGGCTCAGATCGCAAAGCGCTTTGATAGGCCGCACCTTATTCAAGTCTGCCAGAGCCGCCTCGCACTCGCCGCGACGTTTGTTGTATTCACTATCCGCCAGCCCGCGCTTCTTATTGCTGCAGGCGATGACGATCTTCGCATCCGGCAGAACAAAGGGAACGTATGTATAGTCCAGCGTCGCCGTATCCAGGAAGATCGCCTTATCCTTCGCTCCCATCGCGATGGCGAACTGGTCCATGATGCCACAGTTTACACCGTTATACTTATTCTCGGATTCCTTACACAAGCGGGAAATGTACACCCCATCCAGACCGAAACCGAAGGTCTCGGACAGGAGCGTCGCCGTAAGCACCTCGATCGATGCCGAGGAGGACAGGCCGGAACCGTTCGGGATGTTGCCATAATAAACGATATCCATGCCGCCGTCCGCAGGCAGGACGAAACTATGTTGTTTCAGTGCCCACATCACGCCCTTCGGATAGTCCGCCCAGCTGTCCTGGTGCACATCCAGGGTGTCCAGGCCGAACTCGATAACACCCTTCCCGGGGAAATTCGCCGAATACAGGCGCATCGTGCCGGTGCCGTTTCTGCGTACTGCAGCATACGTTCCGATGGTCAATGCGCACGGGAATACATGGCCGCCGTTATAATCGATATGTTCACCGATGAGGTTGACACGTCCGGGCGCAAAGAAAACGTCCGCTCCGGCTGCACTGCCAAATACATCCTCCATCGATGCTTTCAGAATCTCCATTACATCATTCATCTCTTTTCTCCTCCATCCGCGACCAGTAGTCGCGCAGATCTTGTTGCATGGTCATCTCGTCGTTCCAAATGCGTCCGTTCGACCATTCCCTCGGGAACTGTTCCCGATATTCCTGTTTCAAAAAACGTTCGTCCATCAGGGCGATGACCCCGTAGTCATCCGCCGTGCGGACCAGTCTGCCTGCCGCCTGCAGCACCTTCGTGATCCCGGGAAACAGGTAGGCATACTCGAAACCCTTACCCATAGACGCTTCAAAATAATCACGCAGGATCTCACGCTCGGTGCAGATCTGCGGCAGGCCCGTACCAACGATCAGAACACCTATCAGGCTTTCCCGAACCAGATCGATGCCCTCGGAGAAGATGCCTCCCATGATCGCCATGCCGATACGCGTCACCCGCTCTTCATTGACCGCAAATTCCGCGAGAAAATCCTCCCGGTCGCGCTCGCTCATATCCTGCTGCTGGTACATGAATTCGATCTTCCGTCCCTGGTGGAACGCCATCGTCTCCAGGACCTCGCCGACATCCCACATCATGCGGTAAGAAGGGAAAAACGCCATATAATTTCCCGCGTGTTCCTTCACGATCGTCAGGATATTTCGGGCAATGTTTTCATACTGCCGTGGTCCCCGCCTCGTATATACCGTTGAAACGCCGTTAACGACGCCCAGAAGGCGTTTTTCGGGGTCGAACGGAGAAGGAACCGTGATCGCATAATCCTCGTCCTCTGCGCCCAGGAGCTCCTTATAATAGCGAATGGGAAGAAGCGTCGCTGAAAACAGGATCGTGCTGCGTCCCTGATGCATACAGTCGAGCAGGCGTGATGCCGGGTGCACGCAGAACAGATGGACGAAAAACGAATCCTCGGTCGGCTCGCCATAGGCGACATACGATTCGTCCATCGCCTCATACGTCAACAGGAACGAACGCAGTTCAAAATAGAAATCCAGGATGTCCTTATCCGTGAACTCCGGATGTTCCTCATAAAACCGCTCCATTTCGGAAAATGCGGCATAGACATTATCATAAAGCAGAGGTAGCTCCGAATCATCCAGGAGCTCGCGGTCTGCATTTTCCGCTTCGCAAGCCTTCTTCATGGAAGACATTTGCCGCTGCAGACGGTCGAGTTTCGAGGTGACCGTTGCCAGGGCCGGCGTCTCCTTCGTAAGCGCCTTCGCTTCCTTCACATCCTTATGCGACAGCACGGCGCTGTACATCTCGCGGGCGCGCTCCACCAGGTTGTGCGCCTCGTCGATCAGGAATATATAATCCCCTCGCTCCTCTCCGGCGAAAAACCGCGCCAGCCGAACGTCGGGATCAAACACATAGTTGTAGTCGCAGATGATCGCATCCATCCAGTAAGTCGCATCAAGCGACAGCTCGAACGGACAGACTTGGTATTCTTCCGCGACCTTCAGGATATCCTCACGGGTAATGCGATCGTAATGCGTTACCAGATGGAACACCGCATCATTGATCCGGTCGAAGAAGCCGCGCGCATACGGACAGGCCTCCGGGTTACAGTCCGGCGTTTCAAGTATACACAATTTTTCCTTCGCTGTCAGGATCAGACTCTTAAAAACCAGTCCCTTTTCACGCAGGATATCAAAGGCTTCCTGCGCGACCGTACGCGTGATCGTTTTTGCCGTCAGGTAGAAGATCTTATCTGCCAGACCCTGTCCCATCGCGCTGACCGAAGGGAACACGGCCGACATCGTCTTTCCGATACCCGTCGGCGCCTCGATATACAGCTTCTTTCCGGATACGATCGTCTTGTAAGTCGAAACGACCAGCTGCTTCTGCCCGTTCCGATATGGAAAGGGAAATGCGATCGAAGGTATGGAGGCATTGCGCTCCTTCCGGTGATCCATCAGGAAATCAAACCACTTCGTCAGTTTCAAAAGCACTTCGGTGAACCAGTCTTCCAGTTGCTCAAACGTCAGCAACTCCTCGAAATACCGCACCTGCATGGTCTTGATGTTGCAATAGGTCATGCGAACGCCCATCTGCTTTTGGTCATTTTGAAGGGCAAAAATATAAGCATAACACAGAGCCTGCGCGCGGTGTACCGCAACAGGCTCCGTGAAATGCTCCACATTCGCATACATACTCTTTATTTCGTCGATGGCGGTCACGCCGTCCTCACGGGTATAGATCCCGTCGGCGCGCCCTTCCAATAAGATCGTATAATCGGGACAGGCGATCTCATGTTTCAGGGAAACTTCTGCGCGGTACGTACTGCCGCCGCGATCCTGCAAAGTCTTGTGGATCTTCGCACCCTTAAGCATCGCCTTTTTATCCCGATAGGAGCCGCTGCGATTATCCAGATCGCCGCTCTGCATCACAAATTCCACGAGATCGCGTACCGAAATACGTATCCGTCCGTCTATGATACGATACATGGCTCCTCCTTAGTTTGAATCAAGCGCGGCGTTTGCTGCTCTTACTCTGGTCCGCCAGCATCTTGATGAATTCCTTTTCCGTGACCGGTTTCGAATAGTAGAAGCCCTGGAAATAGTCACAGGACAATTCTTTCAGTTTATCCACGTGCTTCTGCTCTTCCACACCTTCCGCCACGATCTTAAGTCCCAGCTGGTGCGCGAGTTTGATGGTGCTCTCGAGCACGATCATCGCCGTCGATTCCTTAAACGCATCCCAAAGGATGTTCTTATCGATCTTCAATACATTGAACGGCAAATGCAACAGATAGTTCAGGTTCGAGTTACCGGAACCGTAATCATCGATGGCAAATGAGAAACCGTTCTTCGACAGGTTGTCGATATTATCCGAGAAAGTCTTATTGAATACGGCACGTGCCGTCTCCGTGATCTCCAGTGCGATATACTGAGGCAGGATCTGGGTCTCCTTAATGATCGACATCAGACGCTCACTGAGGTTCGACTGCATACACTGCACGGTCGAAAGGTTGATCTCGATATACTCGACACCCTTTTTGTAGAGGTTATTTGCCGAGATCATACGGCACACCGAACGGAATACATGTTCGCCGATCCAGATGATATTTCCCTGCTCCTCCGCGATGGGAATGAACTCTTCGGGAGAAATATCGCCCAACTCTTCACTCTTCAAACGTACCAAAGCCTCTGCGGAAATGATCTTATCCGTTTTCGCGTCGATGATGGGCTGGTAATAAACCTGGAATTTCTCGGTACCGATCGCATTTTTCACGATGCGTTCGATATTACGCTTACGAGTGATCCACTCCATGTCGACCTGATCCGGCGCCAAGAGGGTCTTATCCTCACCACGCACGGAAAGGCGAAGCACATTGATGAAGTCGTCGACATCCTCGATCGAATGCAATTCCTTCGGACAGAGCGCATAGCCAACCGTAGCGTTCAGATGCGTAATGCTGTCGCCGACCGCCCATTCTCCGTTAAATTCACGTTCCAACTCGATCGCCATCTTCATGAACTCGGCTTCTTCGTAATCCGTCATGACTATGGCAAATGTACTCTGCGAGTAGTGGAATACGTGCATCTTTTTATAGCTTTGATTGATAAACCGCATGATCTGCTGATACAGGTCACGCAGGTACTCTTCTCCGAAGGTCTCCCGGATCATACGGATGCCGTGGAATTTGATCACGATGAGCGCAAACGGCTCCTTCATCGTGTACAGGCTCTCCAGGACCATACGAAGACCACCCGAATTCATAACGCCGAGTTCCGTCTCGATGAACTCGCCGGGGCGCTCGAGAGTGATGTAGATGATGATCAATACCAGTGCGGCTGCAAAGCTTTCGATCAAAAACTCCGGGAAAATATACTGTACGAATACACTCGCTACCATCATAAGCAGGAAAGCGATGGTACAATACTTCAATTTTCGGTTGATACCGCTCTTCGCATAACGAATGCAATTCAAACTGAGGATCGTGTAGAAAACAGCCGATGCATAGAAGAAATACGTAAGCGGACCGCGGTGATAGATATAATCCGCGTCGATCGTGAACAGCAGTTCATGTACCGGGTTCGTGATCGAGATGAGCGATGTCAGGATAAAAGGTACTGCAAGGATGATGCGAACCTCGTATGCCTGCGAATTCTCATGTTTTGAAAATGTATTACAGTACAAATAGAACAACCAAAGACAGGCCGGGTGGGCGATGAAGTACGCCTGATGAAAGATCGTCTGTACCACGTAGTTACTCGGAACGGAAGGATCCTGCGTGATCGTGGCAAACAGATCGAAGGCGGCGGTAAATAAATTCATCCAGAACAACCGGACCAGTCTGTCATTTTGATATGTTTGAAGATAACGCCCCAGGTAAAATGCTATGATCAGCACCGTCATAACTGCCATGGCAGCGATATCGAAATATATGATATATTCCATAAAAACTCCCTTTGTCGGCCTAAGCCATCTATCATTATAACACAGGAAAAATACAATATCTAGAGGAGTTATTACATTTTTCAAGAGTAATTTTACAAAAAAAGTCCGCCTCTCCTGAAGAGGCGGACTGTATAAGCGGTTTACGTTCTACTCACACGGAATGAAAGCTCCCTTGGTATTCCTAATATTATCAATAGCATCTGCCAAACGGCTGTACCAGCCTGAGGTTTCGAATACCGAATAGGAAACTCCGTAATATGTGCTTACCGCACCATATTCATACTTAGCCTTTAAAATGGTGCTCTTATGCGATCTGCTGTGGCTATAAGCATCGATCTTATACTCCGCAGATAATGGAGTCCCGTAGAACGGCCCTGCGAAACAATTCTCACCGGTCGTCATCTTTCCGTTGTGGGAAATGGCTCCGTTTTCATTTACCGCCCAGGCAGCTCGTGCACTGGCGATCAGGTAAAGTTCTTCGCTCCAAAGTAAAGGCTTACATCCTGCGGCGATACGCATCTCATTCTGATAATGGAATACCTTCACCGCGTCTTCACGGTCAAATCCATCGGAACAGATCCCGTAAGGATTTGCCTCCTGACCGATCACGTTCAATGTATAAACGTTACCGTTCAGGGTAACCGTCAGAGGGTTGATCCCCGGAAGGAATACGTCGCTCTGTGCGGTCATGCTGTAGGTCCCTGCATAGTACCGGTCAATGCCTGCCTCTACGTAGCAGATCAACATTTCCGGATCGATCGGGGTTCCTACGGTGGTGGGTCCGGTATACTCGATCATGATATCGGCGGATACCGGAAGTTTTGTGCTTCGCGCTGCAACTTGCATCGCGGGCGCATCTGTGATCTTAAGTACAGGTCTTTCGGGAGCTTCAAAACGAATGCTGCACGCTACATCCATGTAGCTTACGGTCATCTCGTTCTGTGCGGTCAAAAGTAAAGGAGTTGCGATAAAACCTTCGGGATTTGTCATTACGCTGCCGTCCGACATCGTAACTGCTACAACGAGGTCACTGGCCGTTATAGTTTCTCCGACATACTTCGATCCGATGTAGGTCGCGCTGATACCGATAGGAGCCGGCTTAACGATCTCCGGTTCGGGCTCGGTCGTCTCAGCTTCAACTACTGCTGCAACTTCTGTTTCGGTCTCATCGATCGTTTCCGTTTCAGCTTCTGCATCGGTCTGCAGGTCTTCTTCCGGGATATCGATTTCTTCAGCGGTTTCCGTAAGCTCTTCGATCACCTCGATCGTCTCAGTCATCTCGACTGTGTCGATCTCTTCGATCGCTTCGGTTTCTTCGGCTACTGCAGTTACCTCCGTTTCCGAACTCGCTTCGGTCTCCTCGGCCGGTTCGAGATCGGAAGATGTTGCAATCTCCTCTTTCCATGTCTCGGGGATGAGGTCCGCGATCGGGAGTACGTCATCCATCAGGTCATCAATAAACCACGAATTCGCGTCATACTCTATCGCGCTTCGGATCCCGTCATCCACATCCGCTTTCGCCTCGTCATTTGCTTCGAGAGCTTCTTTTTTATCCGACCAGGCTGCAACGAACTGTTCACTGTCCGATCCGGGATCATTATAACTGGGACTCAACACTGAGAAAAATACGTAAGGCATCACATAAACGACCATGCAAAGCGACATGACGATAGCTGTGATCCTAGTCAACTTCTTAAGCATAATCGTATCCTCCTTTCGTATGATTCTTTCTCTCTGTGTGTTCCCCTCCTTGTAATACCCCCTTCGGTCCTTCCCCAAAGACCTGACTTCTATATGTTTTATGCTATCATATTTGTTCTAAAAAGTCAATCGTTTTTTCTTTATTTTTCTGTTTTCTTTCCATTTTTCTCGTTCTTTCAAGAATGATTATAGTCGGAATTCATTAAATTAAGTGATTTTTCTAAATTTTTCCGAAATTATTTCTAAAGAAATTCTAATCTCGGGCAGCCAGAACTGATGCTTCGTGCTATTTATTCGGACAATTCGTGCTTTTTTCGAGAAAAACGCACAAAAAAACACACCTTCACGCCGAAGGTGTGTACGCGCAGGGGAAGAGGGATTCGAACCCCCGTGAACGGTTTTGGAGACCGCAATACTGCCGCTGTATGATTCCCCTATTCTTCTGTCTGCCGCAGGCATCCGTTTCGTTTGCCACGCGACTTTACAATAATAGCACAGCCCCTCGGATTTGTCAACTAAAAAAATGACATTTTCTTTGAGGCTGTGCCGTTATATTTTTTGCCGAATTATACGGCAGGATTATTAGTGGTGGAACAGGCGAAGTCCGGTAAAGCACATAGCGATCCCGTACTTATCGCACATCTCGATGACATTGTCATCACGAATGGATCCGCCGGGCTGAGCGATCACGGTAACACCGCTGCGATGTGCACGCTCGATGTTGTCGCCGAACGGGAAGAACGCGTCGGAACCGAGAGCTACATCGGTAAGTGTATCCAGCCATGCGCGCTTCTCTTCTCTCGTGAACACCTCGGGCTTAACCTTAAAGATGTTTTCCCAGATACCATCTGCCAGAACATCCATATAATCATCGCTGATATATACGTCGATCGCATTGTCACGATCTGCGCGTCCCAGCTTATCGACGAACTGGAGGTTCAGGACCTTCGGGTTCTGACGCAGATACCAGTTGTCTGCCTTATTACCCGCCAGACGTGTGCAGTGGATACGGGACTGCTGGCCTGCACCGATACCGATAGCCTGGCCGCCCTTAACGTAGCATACCGAGTTGGACTGTGTATATTTCAAAGTGATGAGTGCGATCATGAGGTCGATCTTCGCCTGCTTCGAGAATACGGTGTTCTTTGTTACCATATTTTCCAGGAAGGCCTCGTCGATCTTCAGTTCGTTACGTCCCTGCTCGAAGGAAACACCGAACACCTGCTTACGCTCGATCGGATCGGGAACGTAATTCGGGTCGATCTCGATCACGTTGTAGCCGCCCTTCTTCTTCGCCTTCAGGATCTCCAGTGCCTCCGGCTCGTAACCGGGAGCGATCACGCCATCGGAAACCTCACGCTTGATCAGAAGCGCTGTGGAAACATCGCAGACGTCCGAAAGGGAAATGAAATCACCGAAGGAAGACATACGGTCAGCGCCGCGGGCACGCGCATATGCGGATGCAAGCGGTGACAAGTCGCCCATGTCGGCAACCCAGTAGATCTTCTTCTCGATCTCCGTAAGCGGAAGGCCTACAGCCGCTCCGGCCGGAGAAACATGCTTAAAGGAAGTAGCCGCGGGAAGGCCGGTCGCCTGCTTCAGCTCGCGTACGAGCTGCCAGCCGTTGAAGGCATCCAGGAAATTGATATAACCGGGTCTGCCGTTCAAAACTTTGATCGGAAGATCCGCGCCGTTCTCCATAAAGATACGGGAAGGCTTCTGATTCGGGTTACAACCATACTTCAGTTCAAGTTCTTTCATTGTGCTACCACCTTATTTGTTTTTATTGATGATGCGGGTCTGATATGCGCCGGTCTGAATGTCGATGTAACGTACAAACAGGGATACCTTATGCTCCGCGTTCAAATTCGTCCAGATCATCTCGGTGAACTCGTCGATGTCGCCGTCGATGTCGACCAGGGTCGGCTCGCCTTCGAAGCTCGGAAGCGGGTTGCCGTCCTCCATGTATGTGTGGATGAAACGTCCCTCACCGGAGCGCGGTACATCTACGGAAAATGTATTACGCAGGCAGCAGGTCGGATCGCCGTTGTCGCTCTTCAGGATCGACATTGTGTAATCGTAGAAGCCGTTCTGCACGTTCAGGATCGCAGAAATACGAGGTGTGTAGTTCGGGCCGTCCGGCTCGAATTCGCGGGTCTTCAGAGCCTCCTCGAAGGTCTTTCCGTCGCGCATCATCTCGTAGATCGTATCGGTCTGGTCGCCGTTCGTCACGATCGTCGTATTACCGAATACACGTACCGGCGAATAGATGATCAGACTCGGATCGGACAGTTTGGAAGGGTCGAATGCCTGTGTGCGGATGCCTGCGTTCTCCTCAACGAATACACGGTTGCGGCTGTTCACGCTGCGTCCCATAATAAAATATGCGCAAACCGCATACTTTCCGTCTTTGCTCTTCCCGACAACGATGCCTCTGCCGGGATAGGTTGTCTCTGCCAGTTCATTTGCCAATGAGATAATCTTCATCTTCTCCTCCATTTCTCTTCTCGACCGAATCAAAGCCGGTACAAACTGTTTGGTTTCAATGCAACTGTATCATAACATGATACACACTTGTTGTAAAGAATAAGAATTACTATTTGTGGTACGGTTCGCCCGAGATGATGCGAAACGCGCGGTAGATCTGTTCGCACAGGACGACCCGCATCATCTGATGGGGAAATGTCATCGCCGAGAAGCTCAGTTTGAAGTCTGCACGCTTCGATACACGCGGGTCTAAGCCCAGCGATCCGCCGATCACAAAACAGATATGGGACACGCCGGCCACGGTGAGTTTGCTGATCTTCTCGGAAAATGCAACTGAATCGAGGGACATTCCCTTTATCTCTAGCGAGATCACGTAGGCGTCGTCCGGGAGTTTCTCCAGCAGGCGGTCGCCCTCCTTCTCCAGGATCTGCTTATTCATATTCTCTGACGCGTCATCGGGCGTCTTCTCATCTGCCACCTGGATGATCTCCGGCTTACAATAGCGTGTAAGCCGTTTCATATATTCGGCGATCGCATCCTCCCAGTAGGACTCGCGGATCTTTCCGACGCAAAGGATCGTGATCTTCATAGGCCTCCCGTCCGTTTCCGACAATATGAGCGATGAGATAGCCTCATCGCCCATATCCGAACTTCTATTACTTTATTACTTATTCTGCAGATATTCGTGGATACCGCGTGCGCCTGCGCGTCCGGCTTCCATAGCCAGGATAACGGTCGCTGCGCCGGTCACCGCATCACCGCCGGCAAATACGCCTTCCTTCGATGTCTGTCCGTTCTCCTCAGAAGCGATGATACACTTCCACTTGCTGGTCTCCAGGCCTTCGGTCGTAGAAGAGATCAGCGGGTTCGGAGAGGTACCGAGGGACATGATGACAGTATCGACATCCAGTACGAACTCGGAATTCGGCTTAACGACAGGACGTCTTCTTCCGGACTCATCCGGCTCGCCGAGCTCCATCTCCACGCACTTCATGCCGGCAACCCAACCCTTATCATCCACGAGGATCTCGGTCGGGTTCGTGAGGAGCTTAAAGATAATGCCCTCTTCCTTAGCATGATGTACTTCCTCGACACGGGCAGGAAGTTCTTCCTCACCGCGGCGATATACGATATATACTTCTGCGCCCAGACGAAGCGCGGTTCTCGCAGCATCCATAGCTACGTTTCCGCCGCCTACGACGGCTACCTTCTTACCGGCAGCGATCGGGGTCGCATAATCTTCTTTGAAAGCCTTCATCAGGTTGCTGCGGGTCAGGTACTCGTTGGCCGAAAATACGCCGTTCGCCTGCTCACCGGGGATACCCATGAACTTCGGAAGGCCTGCGCCGGAACCGATGAAAACAGCCTCATAACCATCCGCCATCAACTCGTCGATGGTGATGGACTTGCCGATGATCGCGTTGCAAACGATCTCGACACCGAGTGCTCTTACGTTGTCGATCTCCTTCTGAACGACAGCGCTCTTCGGAAGACGGAACTCCGGGATACCGTAGGTCAAAACGCCGCCCGGCTCGTGGAGTGCTTCAAAGATCGTTACGGAATAACCGAGCTTCGCCAGGTCGCCTGCGCAGGACAGACCTGCAGGGCCGGAACCGATCACGGCTACCTTATGGCCGTTCATCTTCTCTGCCTTCTTCGGAACGATGCCGTGCTCGCGTGCCCAGTCAGCCACGAAACGCTCGAGTTTACCGATCGCAACGGGCTCGCCCTTCACGCCGCGGACACATTTACCCTCACACTGGCACTCCTGCGGGCATACACGACCGCAGACTGCGGGCAATGAACTTGCCTCGCTGATCACATAGTAAGCGCCCTCGAAATCTCCATCTTTGATCTTCGCGATGAATTCGGGGATGTTGATCGCTACGGGGCAACCCTGCATACAACGAGCATTCTTACATCCGAGGCAACGCTGTGCCTCTTCTACGGCTTCCTCGGCATTATAGCCGTAGCAAACCTCTTCAAAGTTGTGCGCGCGAACCTTCGGATCCTGCTCACGCACCGGTACTTTATGTAAAACGTCCATTATTTGTCACCTCCGCAATTTCCGCATCCGCCGTGATGTGTGTCGCCCTCTTTCGCAGCGAGGAACGCACGTCCCTCTTCGGTCTTATACATCGCGGAACGCTTCATGGCTTCATCGAAATCGACCTTATGTCCGTCAAATTCCGGTCCGTCTACGCAGGCGAACTTCACCTGACCGTCAACCGTCAGACGACATGCGCCGCACATACCGGTTCCATCGACCATGATCGGGTTCATGCTGACGATGGTCGGGATGCCGAGTTCCTTTGTAAGCTTACAAACGAACTTCATCATGATCATCGGTCCGATCGCTACGCAGGCATCGTACTGCTTGCCTTCTGCTACCAGATCGGAAATGACCTGGGTAACCATGCCGTGACGGCCGTAAGTTCCGTCATCCGTAGTGATGTAGAGATTCTCGGCAACTTCCGACATCTCCTTCTCCATGATCACGAGATCTTTCGTCTTCGCTCCGACGATGGCATCTGCGTGGAAGCCGTTCTCATGGAACCACTTCACCTGCGGATATACAGGCGCCGTTCCGAGACCGCCGGCCACGAATAATACCTTCTTTTTAGACAGTGTTTCCGGATCTTCGCTGATGAACTCGGATGCACGTCCGAGAGGTCCGACGATATCGGCAAATGCCTCGCCGGTCTTCAGCTGCGCCATACGGAAAGAGGACGCTCCGACGACCTGAACGACCAGGGTAACGGTCTCTTTTTCTCTGTCATAATCACAGATGGTCAGCGGAATACGCTCGGACTTCTCGTCGGTCTTAACGATAACGAACTGTCCGGGCAGGCACTTTCTGGAAACCAGAGGCGCCTTTACGTCAAATAGGTAAATGTTTTCTGCCAGCTTTTCGGCCCGCAAAATGTCATACATCAATTTTTCCTCCGTCTTTCATCGTGACAGACCGGGATGTCCCGGCCTGTCCGTCATGAATTATTCTCTTTATCTTATGCGATCTCAGGGAACAAAGCCTTTACCGCAGGGTAGATCTTCTTAAACTTCTGATAACGCTCTTCATACTTAGCAACAAGCTCAGGAGTCGGCTCAACAGTGTCGATCACCTTAACCAGCTTCGCTGCAGCGTCCTCAACGGATGCGAACTCACCGTTCGCAACTGCCGCCAACATAGCGCCGCCGTATGCAGGGCCCTCTTCGGATGCGATAACATCGACCTTGAGGTTCATGATGTTCGCGATCATCTTCTTCCACAGCGGGCTCTTTGCGCCGCCGCCACAGATCTTGGTGCGCTCGATCTTGATGCCGAGGCTGCGTGCTACTTCGAGAGAATCACGAAGTGCGAAAGCAACGCCTTCCAGAACTGCCTGTGTCATATCTGCACGGGAGGTATCCATGGTCATACCGATGAAGCAACCTCTTGCGTTCGGGTCGTTATGAGGAGAACGCTCGCCCATCAGGTACGGCAGGAAGTATACATGGTTCTCGCCGAGCTTAGTGATGTTCTTCTGCTCCTCAGCGTATGCGTCGGTTCCGATGATGTCGTCCATCCACCACTTGTTACAGGATGCTGCGGAAAGCATGCAGCCCATCAGGTGGTAAGCGCCGTCTGCATGTGCGAATGCATGCAGAGCATTGTTCTCATCTACGCCGAACTTCTTGCTGGAAATGAAGATGGTACCGCTCGTACCGAGGGAAATGTTGCAGTTACCGTCGCCAACGGTTCCGGTTCCTACAGCTGCTGCGGCGTTGTCGCCTGCGCCTGCCACGATCTTAACACTCGTGGAGAGGCCGAGCTCTGCAGCCACATCTGCCTTCAGGGTACCAACAGTCTCGTAGCTTTCGAAGATCTTCGCCATCTGGGACTCTTTGATACCGCAGATGTCGAGCATCTCCTTCGACCAGCACTTATTCTTTACATCGAACAGAAGCATACCGGAAGCATCGGAAACGTCCGTGCAATGTACGCCGCTGAGCATGTAAGCGATATAATCCTTCGGAAGCATGATCTTTTCGATCTTTGCGAAATTCTCCGGCTCGTTATTCTTCACCCAAAGTACCTTCGGTGCGGTGAAACCGGTGAAAGAGATATTTGCCGTGTACTCGGAAAGCTTATCCTTACCGATCACGTTATTCAGGTAATCGCACTCCTTATAGGTACGGCCGTCGTTCCACAGGATCGCAGGACGGATAACATTGTCCTCCTTATCCAGGATGACCAGACCATGCATCTGACCGCCGAAGCTGATGCCTGCAACCTGGGACTTATCGCACTCACTGGTGAGTTCCTTAATACCTGCGATGGTCTCGCGATACCAATCCTCAGGGTTCTGCTGTGACCAGCCTGCCTGCGGGAAATAGATAGGATATTCACGGGAAACGATCTTCTCGATTCCGCCTTTTTCATTCATAAGCAGCAGCTTAACTGCCGATGTTCCTAAATCGACACCGATATATAACATCTCATACCTCCGTTTTTTGTTCTCATTTTTGAGCGCAGTGCTCCTCTAATATCCTACACGATAAAGTATCAAAAATCAAGAAGAAATTTGAACGCGGATGCGCATACAATGCCATTTTTTTCTTTACTATTTGCCGCTTTTATATTATACTGTCAATGATAGTTCGATTGAAAACGGACCACAAACTAGAAAGGAGCATATCTATGAATACCCTGGAATGTATCAAAACACGTAGAAGTATTCGCGAGTACAATGGTAAGCCGGTCGACCGCAAGCTGATCGAGCAGGCGATCGAGACCGCCTCTTACGCTCCCTCCTGGAAGAACACGCAGGTAACACGTTACATCGTGATCGACGACGAAGCGGTAAAAAACCGCATCGCCGATGAGTGCTGCTCTTCCAATCATAACGGAGGCATCATCAAACAGGCTCCCGTACTCGTTGTCACAACGATGATCAAAGCACGCTCCGGCTACGAGCGTGACGGTTCCTTCTCCACTCCGAAGGGAAGCGGTTGGCAGATGTTCGACTGCGGCATTGCGACCCAGAGTTTCTGCCTCGCGGCACACGAACTGGGTCTTTCCACTTTGATCATGGGCATATATGACACCGATAAGATCACTGAGATCCTCCAGATCCCGGAAACGCAGGAGGTTGCAGCGCTGATCAGCGTCGGCTACACCGATCTCACCGGCGTCGAGGCTCCGAAGCGTAAGACTTTGGAAGACCTGATCAAATACGTATAAGACTTCAAACAACTTCTATTAAGGAGTATTCCATGCAAATTCGACATTTTTTAAGTCCTTCGGATCTCTCGGAGGCAGAGCTGGATCGATTGCTCACCTTAGCGAGTGACATCGAAGAAAACCCGGATGCTTACGCCCACGTCTGTGACCGCAAAAAACTGGCCACCCTCTTCTACGAGCCCAGCACCCGGACCCGCCTGAGTTTCGAGGCAGCCATGCAAAACCTCGGCGGCACCGTCATCGGTTTCTCGGATGCGTCCCAAAGCTCCGCGACGAAGGGTGAAAGTGTTTCCGACACCATCCGCATCATCAGCTGCTACGCCGACATCTGCGCCATGCGTCATCCGAAGGAAGGCGCGCCCATGGTCGCCGCCGGCAAATCCCGCATTCCCGTGATCAATGCGGGCGACGGCGGACACCAGCACCCGACCCAGACATTGACCGATCTGCTCACCATCCGAAAGTTGAAAGGCCGACTGGATCACCTGACCATCGGTATGTGCGGTGACTTAAAGTTCGGCCGTACCGTTCACTCTCTGATCAATGCGATGATCGTCTATCCCGGCGTATCCTTCGTACTGATCTCGCCGAAGGAACTGCGTGTTCCCGATTACATCCGTAAGAATGTTCTTCAGGACCACGGTATTCCCTTCGAGGAAGTCACCAACCTGGAAGAAGCCCTTCCGAAGCTGGACCTCCTGTACATGACCCGCGTTCAGCGTGAGCGTTTCTTCAACGAGGAAGAATACATCCGAATGAAGGACTCCTACATCCTGGACCGCAAGAAGATGGAACTGGCGCCGAAGGACATGCTCGTCATGCACCCTCTTCCCAGGGTCAATGAGATCTCCGTCGATGTCGACGACGATCCCCGCGCCGTTTACTTCAAGCAAGTTCAGTACGGCGTGTATGCGCGCATGGCGCTGATCATGACACTGCTGGGGCTGGATCCGAAAAGCAAACTTTCATAAAAATCTAAAATGAACACATACAAACACCCGACCCCGCTAAGTGCGAGATCGGGTGTTTTTTACGAGAAACGGTTTATGGTTACCGCTCTACTGATAGACCCAGACTATTAATGGTGGTGAGATTATTATAATCCGTCACCGTGATCTTAATGGTATAATATCCGGTCGACAATTTCGAGAAATTCAGAGCATTTTTAACTTCCTGAACGCCCAAATTATAAGTAGTGCTATTCAGATTCTTTGAGAAAGAAAGATAGGTCGTACCATTCTTTGTTACAGCGATCGTAATCTTCTTAAGTGTTGTAGCACCGTTAACATTTCCTTTAAGCGCAGTATTCTTGCCCACCTGAATGCTGCTGTATGTAAGAGAAGCATTGATCGTCGGAGCTTTTACGACTGCGAACTTTATACCGGTGCCGATAGTAGTTAAATCACGCCCCAACGAGTCCTTAGCTTTATAGGTCAACCACAGTGTGTACAGTTTTCCGTTGTTTGAAAGATTGGAAAAATTGATCCCCTGGTTGAGCGCCGGGTAATCTGACAGATTAATTTTGCTTTTTTTCCCTGAGATCGAGATCGTTTTAGTATGACCGCTTCCGCTGATAACGTTACCAGACCAGTCAGTGATCTTAACCGTAACCGACGTTATGTATGAGGTAGAATTTCCCAGATCGATCTTACCAGAAAACGAAGGGTCTTTTTGATACCCGACAGCATAATAGTCCGTCCCATAGCTCTTGGACGGAAGTGAGATCGTACAAGTAATAGTGGCTGCTTCCGCAGTATTTCCGGAAAGTAGCGGGATCGAACATACCAAAACAAATGCTGATAAGATCAGCGCACAAAAACGTTTAAAATTCTTTAAATGGCTCATATTTTTTTCTCCTTCTTAATTATCCTAATAGTTTTCTTATACTCTCAACAAACCTGAATCCCGACGATAAATCCATCTATATCGATCGTGTAAGGTATTTGTTGGGATTTCACGTAAAGATATGTATTTTTCGCAAAAGATCGGACTTTTCTTTTAGCGTATTCATGATCCTTTTTTTCTTACCGGATGGCTTACGGTACTGTAAGATCATATCGTGGTATATTTCATCACTTTCGAGCAGATCAGCATAATCCGGTCTTTTATCTCTAAACACCCGGATCATTTTCTTTTCCTTCATCTTCATGATCATCGGATAGGTCGTCGTCTCTCGCACGCGACCCCATATCAACTTATGATTGCATTCCTTAAAGGCTGAAAGCATATAAGCTGCCATGCCAAAACCGAAATCGCCGGTCGTACCGATGCTGTTCATGAAATTTACCCCTAAATGTTCACTCCACACCAGATAGGTATTTCCGATGATCTTGCAGTGAAGTTGCGCATAACTATGGCAACGGCTGATCTTGAGGAAATCCTCATAGGGACAGTTTTCCACGTCGGTCGGAAATGCCTGATTATGGATCGCGATCATTTGTTCAAAAACTTCTTTTGGGATCGGCTCTGCCCCTCTTTTATTCTCTAGCCATTTCGCATATATCTTATCGATCTGAAAATACAGGTTTGCCGCCTTTTTTGCGACCCCTCTTTTGAACTGTCGTTTCAGATACCGAAATCTGGTATAATCCACTTCTTATTCCTCACCTTCATGGGCCTTAAGCATTGGCCAATTCTTCCGCGATCCTGCATACATCTGCTAAAACCCCGGGGTCACTCTTCCCTTCATTTGCCAGGATCGAAATGTCTCCGTTTCTTCCTCGAAAAGTCACCGTCGTTCGCAGGTCAATGTCCGGTCGTCTGTTTCCTATATAAACGATGACATCCGCCATGCTTTCTTTTATGTATCTGGCAAGACGATGATCATGCTTTTTCATCTCGAAAACACGGACTCCCGGAACACCGCTGCCGATCGTATCGGAAACAGCATCTACGTAATAGTCTTCTTTCTGGAGTCTGCGTTTAAGTGCAAAAACCAGCTTCGAAGGATCAGGTCCTCTCTCAACATAAACGATGGGGATCCGGATCTTCGAATTCAGGGTCGGTACATAGTATCTTTTGTGATCCGATCTTGAGACCGAGAGTTTTCGGTGGCTCGCCAATGCGCAGGCATAAGCACAGGAATAACTGTTTTGTCTGTAAGTGAAAACCTTTTTTCCGCTTAGTCTCACCCTATGCGGTGCTCTCAGATAAATATCCGAGGTTCGGTAGATCGAATGGATGCGGTTTGATATTTCGGACTGATGCTCAACGCTGAACACCTCCGGAAAAGCAGCCGGAATGGTGATCCTGCCGAGATTGCTTTGTGCCGCATAAATATCTATCCCCTTATTTTTCAACCGTTGGATCATCCTATGCAGTTTACGCACCTTGGGATCTTCATACATAAAGTTCTCGATCCCGCAACTGATATTGATCGCATCGACTTCCAACTCCAGGCAACACCTCAAAGCATCCATAAGCCCCTCGAGCGAACCGTTCCTTTGGACATTCAAAAATCGGATGTCGATCAAATGATCAACATTCCCGTACTTCTCAATGATCTTCGCACAAACGGTGCCATGAGAAACGGGCGAGATCATCTCGCCATCCTTCAAAAGGTCGATATGGTATACACTTGCGGAGAGCGGTTCCTCACAGATCCCGTCATCCAGTATCGCAATGGTCATAATACTTCTCTCTGTCTTCGCTCTAATCATAAACGATCGCATTTCGGAAAATGCACTGCCCTGCCAATGCACATCCACAATGTAATCAAATTATTTTTGTCACATCTTCCTACCAAGGCCAAGGCTGGGAATCAATAGCTGTACCATAAGCGCCCTTACCCCAAAAACCGCAATCGCAAGATGCGAAAGCCTTAACATTGTTCATCTTTGAAGATGACTTCTTGTTGAGTTTCTTCTTGTTGATTTTTTTCATGTATTTCACCTCCTTCCCTGATCATTCAGTTCTCTCCTACCACGGCCAAGGCTGAGAGTCAAGAAGAATTCCACGCCAACCGATACCGAAAATATAGCACTTACAACCAGCATATGCCTTAACGGTATTCATCTTTGTAGTAGCCTTCTTATTTAATTTCTTCTTTTCGATCTTCTTCATGTGTTTCACCTCCTTCCCTTTATTCCTCGGGCACATATGCAGGGCTATGTGCGCAAAGATCTATGCAAAAAATACATATCCGGATCTATTCTGCATTCGTTTTCGAACGGACCGTGTCTGCGATCGAACGGATCGTGTTCATCCGGTCTCCTGTCAATTCTTCTTCCGAAAACGAAATGCCGAATTCATATTGTGTCTCCAGGATCAAATATACTAACTCGATATCATTAAACCTGAATTTCTCCCCCATCAGATTTTTATCAAAGTCTTCCTGAGAGAAAGAAACCTCTTCTCCTTTGATCCTGCGAACGATCTTCTCTAATTTGTCGTAAACGGTATCCATTCTGTCCCCCTATAAACTTATAGAATATCGACCTCATCACTCAAGGCCTCGATACTGTCATCGACAATGCTTCCGTAAACCGTCGCATCTGTTGCATCATAAAACTTAGTGTCATCGTTGTTGTTTCGCATCTCCGATAGCAAAGAAGCCACTGCCTCGGGACCGATCTTTACAAATGCATAATGCCTTTTCGTATCGAGTTCGTACTCATCTACCTCAATGTTTTCGACCAGTACGGAATTCAGTTCCACGCCCAAACGATATCTGCACAACATCTTCAGTTCCAACAGCGCAACCTTCGGGTCATATGTGAGCAGTTCGGGGATCACGGATAAAACAAAATGATCTGTGTTCAGAGCCGCCGCCTGTTCTATGGCAGTTAAGCCGAAATCACCGTAATGAACGTCCGAATAGCTCATGATACCATCTGTAAGACAGACGATCAGGATCTCCGCATTCGAATCTTCCTCAACATGGGCAATGAACTTATTAAACATCAGCACCTTATCGCATTCCGCTTTCCCGTCTTGGAAAATGCAGTCGGGAATGAAATAGTGATTAGGCAGTAGCTCGCAATTCGCATAGCCGCTGACGATCGCGACCTTGTATCCACGCTCCTCGTATTCTTCCGCCAGGCGAATGCATGCAGTCGAAAGTTCCATTCCCCGGATCATCCCAGCTACTGAAACGATGATGCAATTCTGACGAGCCAGCAGTCTGTACTCGTCCGGGCTCAGGTCGTAATTCTTATGCGTCTCCGGCAAATACATAAACCGTCCCTCTTCTGTGGATCGTCCCGTCAGCATTTGCAGATCTGCCCCTTTGAGTCGGACTCCGCAATAGACCTTTTTACCCTCATCCAGGGCTTGCGCGCATTTCTTCACGATATCTTTGTACAAGTACAACGCTTTAGGCGAGTCTACGATGATCAGTTCATCCGCATTCGCGAAAGCCTCATTATAGTCGTTGGTAAGCAGAGCCGGCTTCATGTCGGCAACAACATTCCAGATCTTCGGGGAAACTAATGTGTAGGATCCGGTCCCTGTGTCCTGTGTTACCAGTCTACTCACAAGTGCTTCATTTTCCGGAGCATAAGGATATACTACTTTACAAACCATGATCACCCTCCGCATATTTTTCTCTGTACTCCTTCATCAAAGTACAGACTCTTAACTCTCGCTCCATAGTGGCTCTGACGCGCTCACAGCTCTTCCTACGCACTTCGGCGGATAATTCTCCATCATACTCCGCAGATTTAACGCAGATGCTGCAGTGACGGAATGCAAAACAATTTCTACATTCTTCCGGCGACAAGTTACATATGTTCAATATGGTCGATACCTTCTCTTCGTCGAATCCGTCATAAACCGAACCGATCCGAAGGATCTCCGACTGTTCATTCACTCGCTCGCAAGGATAGAAAAAGCCTTCCGTGTCAACAAAGAGTCGCCTCTTTCCGGGCATACAAGGGCCGCTCGGTGACGCCTCATCCGGAAGATCACCCTTTAACCCATGGTATTCTTCTAACTTCCTTTGATAATTAAGTACGCCCTTTTTATCCATCTCGTTCAATGAGCGTTCCGAGATCAATCCCAACAAATTGTATAGTTGAGCCGTTCCATGTGTGCTATAAAAACTTCGGAATTCTTTCGAAGGCACAAACGAAGTATTCAGCATATCATCATCGGCAATATTTACGTTCAGTTCGATCTCGTGTTCTTTAAAAATCGGGTCATCGAATAAGGAGAATACCTCTGAAGGATCTCCCTCCGGATTGATCACCGTATTCATGCTTATGTGCCCTTTATAGCTATCGCCGTAAGCATTGACCAGTTTCTTCATGTTTTCGAAAGCAAGGTCAAAACTACCCTTACCATTAGCCTGTTTGCGGTTCACGTCGTGGACCGAGGCAGGGCCATCGATGCTAAAAGTCACATCAAATTCATTTTGAACTAAGAAATCGATCACTTCGTCCGTCAAAACCGTTCCGTTGGTGGTGACCCGGAATAACATGCCTTTACCCAGGAACAGCTCCTGCGCATACTCGACCGATTTTTTGATCACGGGAAAGTTCAGAAAGGGTTCGCCGCCATAGTACGTAATACACACTTCATTCATATCCTTTGAATGAGCATAATAGAAATCGATCGCTTGTTTTGCAATCTCCCAGGACATCATTTTATTGCTGTGACTTCTCGACACCTTGTCACCTTTATATGCATACGGACAATAGGAGCATGTCAGATTGCAAGCTTGGGTCACCTGCAGTATCATCATCTCCACTTGATTTTCCAGTTTATAGTGAATGTTCTTGGTGTCTATGTGGCGCAAAACCTTTACACGCTTATCTGAAAGGAGTCCCTTCGCTTTCATTCCTTCGATCCTGGCCTTGGTGCGATCATCCAGTGAATCATACGGAAAATCGCCGTTCAGCCAGTTAAATACTGCTTCATCTACCGATACGATCGTGTCCTTATTCACGTCGTAGAAATAGAAACCATTGATGGTTTTGAAGCAGTGCACAAATGGTACAGCACTATTCATAACACATCCCAACCTTGCAAAAAGTAAATACAATAAATTGCGTCCAACATCTATACAATTCGTATTCTATCATGTCTTACACGAAATGTCAAGCATTCGTGTCAAATTCGGGCGCTTGTCAAAAAACCCATGCTGTGCTATAATATCTTGCGTGTGCAATATGATCGATAAGAAGTAGCCTGTTCCTGTATTTTTGCTTGTGCTGGAGCAAAAACAGGCTAAGGTATGCCTTTTATCAGATCAAATATGAATGCGCAGGAGGGAAATCAAATTTCATATTCCGCACACTTTTTTGCTGCTCGTACAGCAGCCTTACAACACTTACAAAAATAAGAAAGGAAGTAAGAAAATGTATCAAAAAACAAGTAGAGAAATTTTCAAATGCCTGAAGGCGGCCGCCGTCTTCCTTCTGGCTCTGGTACTTCTGCTGCCCGCTATGCCGGAAACGGTACAGGCTGCAGATGATGACGACGTCTTACTTGACGTCCCCTATTTTAACCAGAATGACTACACATCTAATTTCTATGATAAGAATGGAAATTTGGTGAGAAACGACAAAAATGAGGTAGTCTCAGTAAAATCCAGCGGTTGCGGAGCAGCCTGCAGCGCCATGGTTGTTAATTACTATCGTGGAGATGGTTGCGTTGACCCCAACGTAATGTTCCAAAGAGCCGTTGACAGAAATCTATACTATGGAAACGGTCTCGGTCATGATGAAATCACAAACATCTGTTCATCCGATTCCGTTCTTGTAACCTGGTCCTCTTCCATCGATGAAGTGATCAACGCCATCAAAGACGGTCGTCCTGTTATTTCACATATGGGACCAAAAACCTTCACAAACCATGGTCATTATATCGTTCTGATCGGATACAGAAAAGACAGCGCCGGAAATGAATACTTCCAGGTCAATGATCCTAATCACCCGCAATACTGTGGTGTTGAGTATACAAGAAGTATCATCACATCCGAAACGAAAGGCAATGGCTGGGGTATCACCGTGGACGTTGGCGTCAAAAAACTGACCGTCAGCCCGGCCATGGATTCTACAGCATTACAGGTAAAAAAGAGCTGTAACATTACAGGTTACGTTGCCTCCAACGTTAAACTCGCAGAAGTAAAAGGCGAGATCATTGACAGCACCGGAAAAACAATTCAGTCTGCTACCGTTAACCCTAACGCGTCCTATCTGGATCTGAAATCTTCCGACGTTAACATGAACCTGAAGTTCGGAACCCTTTCGGAAGGATTTTATACCTTAAAGATCACCGGAAAAGACATCAATAACAACACCCAGTATAAAACGATCAGTTTTACGGTCGGAAATCCCTCTCCCGACCCCTCGATCGTTACCCCGGACCCTGACAGTCTTCTTGCCGTTAATAATCTGAGTCTGGATGACAGAACCATTACAAAAGGCAGATCCTGCAACATCAATGGTACTGTGACCTCCAACTATGTGATCAAATCGGTAAAAGGCGAGATCCTCGACAGTTCCAATAAGCCCGTTCAGACGGTTGTCGTTTACCCGAACAGCAAATTCTTAAATCTCAAGGCTTCCGAAGTAAACATGAACCTGAAGTTCGGAAATCTCGCGGTTGGAAGTTACAATTTAAAGATCACTGTAACAGACAGCAAGAAGTCTACTTCATATCTTTATAAATTTAATATCGTAAATCCCAGCACGGATCCTGCCAGCACTCTGGCGATCACTTCTTTGAAGACCGAGAAAAATGCCATTCTTGTAGGAAATGCTTGCAACATCCTCGGTACTGTATCCTCTAACTACAGCATCACATCCATCAGAGGAGAATTCCTCGACAACACAGGAAAGACCGTTCAGGCAGTTACCATTTACCCGAACAGAAATTCTGTAGATCTTAAGTCTTCTGATATCAATATGAAGCTCGCATGCGGCAAGCTCGCTGCCGGTAACTATACATTAAGAGTTACTGCTTCTGATGTAAAGAAGACCGTTTCAAGCGGTTTCTCTTTCACCGTTCAGCCTCAGGCTGATCCTGCAAGCACACTGGCCATCTCTTCTTTAAAAACAGAGAAAAACCCCATTCTCTTGGGAAATGCTTGCAATGTACTTGGTACCATTACCTCTAACTACAACATCACAAAGGTAGTTGGTTCGATCATCAACGCATCCGGAACTACGGTCCAGACCGTTACCATCACCCCGAATGCGAGATCTGTAGATCTCAAGTCTACCGACGTCAACATGAAGCTGTCCCTCGGAAAGCTTTCCGCCGGTAACTACACACTGAAGGTTACTGCAACCGATGCTAAGAAGACCGTTTCAAGCGGCTACTCTTTCAC
>JAFYZH010000105.1 GCA_017548765.1 Lachnospiraceae bacterium
CATAGGATTCCAAACGATAATAATCGCCTTCCCGCACGAGGTCGTTACACGCATGGTACATCTCGACCTGCTTCGGGATCATCTGCAGATCCTCCTCGGACAGTTTCGTGATGTCGAGTTCATAGCCGAAGGTGCCGAGCATCGCGATGTGGCCGCGTGTCTCAAACGGAACGCTACGCCCGGTCAGATGGTTCGGACAGACCGAAACATGGGCGCCGATCGACGACAGCGGGTAAATGAGTGCCGTCCCCTCCTGGATCTTCAGACGCTCGATCGCATCCGTGTCATCGGAGCACCAGATCTGCGGGCTATAAAACAGCATGCCGGGGTCGAAACGACCGCCGCCGCTGGAGCAGTTCTCCAAAAGCAGGTCCGGGAATTCCGCGATCAGGCGGCTTTGCAATTCATAAACGGCCAATGTATAACGGTGGTAAAACTCGCCGATACGATCTGCAGGAAGCTCCAGGCTTCCGATGTTCGTAAGCGCACGGTTCATATCCCACTTCACATATTCGATGTTCGCGCTCATCAATACTTTATGCAAGCTATCCCACACATATTCCAGAACTTCCGGGCGTGTGATATCCAGGACGTATTGCCAGCGCAGGGTCGTATTTTCACGATTCGGGACCTGAATGGCCCAATCGGGATGCGCGCGGAACAAATTGGAATCCGGACATACCATCTCGGGCTCGAACCAGATACCGAACTTCATTCCGAGTTTATTCACTTCGGAAACCAGATAACTGAGACCTCCCGGAAGTTTCTCTTCATTTACCACCCAGTCGCCTAAGGCGCGGTGATCATCAAAGCGGTTACCGAACCAGCCGTCGTCCATGACGAGCATCTCGATACCGCACTTCGACGCGCTTCTCGCGATATCCAGCAGTTTCTCCGTGTTGAAGTTGAAATAGGTCGCTTCCCAGTTGTTCAAAAGCACAGGGCGTTTGCGATCCTTATATTTGCCATGGATCAGATGGCCGCGGTACAGGTCGTGGAAGGTGCGCGTCATTCCGCCCAGACCCTGCGATGAGTAGACCATGACGGTTTCCGGCGCGGTAAAATATTCACCGGGTAAGAGTTTCCAGCAGAAATCGTCCGGATTGATACCGATCTGCATGATCACGTCGTCATTCACCAGGCCATCCGTCTGGGCGATAAAGTTACCGGAATACACGAGGTTCATCGCATAGACTTCACCGCTCGTCTGCGTTGCATTACGCGAAGTGACGGCGATGAACGGCTGTGCCTGATGGCTGGAAACACCACGGGACGAATAGGCGCGGCTGATGCCATACGATACCGGCCGGCGGCAAATGCCACGCTCCCGTCCCCAGGAACCATGGAGGGTGATCACATCGTAAGCATCCTCCGGCAGATACAGGTGGGCGGAAAGCACGCGGTCCAGATAGAGCGCTTCGCTTCCCTGGTTCCACACGCGCACATGCCGGCAGATCGCATCATTGTCCGCGAATACCGTGTAAGAAAGGATCAGTTTCAGGCCGATCACAGGATCGACCAGCTCGATCTCCAGGGTCTCGCAATCCTCTTCGCTGCCAAACGTCGCAGGCTGGAACCTGAGTTTCGGTTTGCCCTTGAAGATCTTATGGGAACGATATTCAGGCAAAACGCCGTGATGCCCCTGCATGGTATGTACATCCAGAGCACCCTCGCGGAAATCACCGATCCCGCGGAAGTTGTATTCGAACGGAAAATTATCATAGAAAATGCCCGTGTCACCGGGATTGATGTTGTCGGCGGACGGATCCGCCTTCACACCCATCAGATGACGCAGGTTCTGGTTCTGTATTTTCTTCCCGTAGTAGATATGTCCGAGATACTTCCCGTTCACGATGCCCATGACATAAGTCGTGTTCGGCGTGTGAAGGAAGAAGGACATGCATTTTTCGCAATATTGAATGGACATAGAAGCTCCTTCAGACTACGATCAGGCTTGCGACATAAAACGGTTTCACATCATCCTCATGCGCTTCGATGATCTCGAGTGAGAGTTCGTGCTCTACATTCGGCAGATCTTCGTAGCAACACTCGAGGCAGGCCAGGTCGCCCCAGGTCTCGTCGAAGTTTGCATCGAGGATGCGAACAGTCGCAGGATCATGATCCAAGGTCACACGTACGACCTGGGCCGGCAGATCCTTCGTTTTACGGTACTGGATGCCGATTCCCGTGCATTTGATGCGGAAGGTCATGAAACTGCCTTCCAGGGAACCGTACCAGCCGTCCTTAAAGATGTCGGTGCTGACCTCCAGGCGGGTCTCATCCTTCGAAAAGCCATAGCACTGCATCGGTTCGATGTCTGTATTCGTCAGGCGCACACAGCCTTCAAAACGGTTCTCCGTCACCGGAACAGCGATGCCGTCCGATTGGTCGATGAACCGCAACAGGTTACAGATCACATCTGCCACCAGTTTATGTCCCGCATCGTTCGGATGCAGGCCGTCGGAAGTGATCTCCGACATGCTGATCTGCCCGTCAAGGATACGGCGATAGACCGATTCCCGGATGCTGACCGTCGGGATCCCATAGGCTCTTGTGATCTCATTGTGGACACGCTGCGAGCCTGAGCCGTCGGCGTATACCACGTTATTTAGCGCCATCACGGCAGGAAAGCCGGGCGCTTTCAGAAGGCGGCGAACCAGGCCTTCGTAAGTCTCTTTGTAGAATTCATTGTCCGGATCATTGACCGAGTACTCAAAAAGGATGAAATCCGGTTTGTACGCGAGCACATCATCCTGCACACGCGCTACACCGAAGTACGAATCCGTAGCTCCGATCCCGGCGTTGATGTAGGATACCTGCGTGTCCGGGAAGCGGTTGCAGAACCAGTCGTAGACACGATAAGCATAGCAGGTGGTGGGCAATGTCGCCGCAAACCCCTGCGTAACGCTTCCTCCGATGAAAGCGATCACCAGCGGTTTTCCCGTCTCCTGCTTCTGGAACAGCATCTTCATGCGATCCAGGTTTCCGTAAGCGATGATGCCATCGTTGAGCATCTCTTTATAAGCTTCCTTGTTTTCCCTAAGTGCTTTTAGACCGGTCATATCGTACCTCCCGGGCTTTTTAAGCCCTACTGTAACTTCAATGCCTCGAACAATGCTTCCATATTGGTTTTTATATCTCCGCGAAATACAGCGGTGCCGGCAACAAATACATTGGCCCCGGCTTTCTTAGCTTCTTTTATGGTGTTTACGGTGATCCCGCCGTCGACCTCGATGTCGACTGCCATCGAATGCGACCGTAAATAGGTATACAATGTGTGGACTTTATCCAGCGTCTGCGGTATGAGTTTCTGGCCGCCGAAGCCCGGCTCGACCGTCATTACGAGCACCATGTCCAGCATGGGCAGGTACGGAAAGATCTCCTCTACGGGCGTTCCCGGCTTCACAGAGATGCCGGCTTTTACCCC
>JAFYZH010000106.1 GCA_017548765.1 Lachnospiraceae bacterium
CGCTCCCACCACGGCAACTCCGACCACGGCAGCTCCGCTCCCGGAGGACCCGAAGTACACCATCCCGACTGACATGACAGAAAAGATCACTACGCAGGCTTCAAAGCACGGCTTCACCTTCGGCGGTTGCATCGGCAACAACGAGATGAACAACGACGGCTACAAATCCATGATCGCCGACAACTTCGCGAGCGTTACCGCGACGAACGAGTTGAAGGCCTACTCGCTTCTCAATCAGTCCATGTCGAAGAAAAACCCGGACGGCATGCCCGGCATGAACTTCACACAGGCGGACCGCATCGTCAAATGGGCGCAGGAGAACGGCCTCGGCGTGCGCGGCCACGTACTGGTTTGGGACGCATACATGACCGACTGGTTCTTCCGCGAAGACTACGATAGCTCGAAAGATTACGTTGACGCCGAGACCATGAAGAAGCGTCTGGAGTACTACATCGACGCAGTCATTACCCACTTCGAAACCGAATTCCCCGGCGTCGTTTACTGCTGGGACGTGGTCAATGAAGCGGTCGGCGACAGCTCGAGCGAATACGCGGCGGGCGATCCCTGCCACATCCGCACGAAGCGTAACGGCGACGACAACATCTTCTACACCAAGGTCGGCGAGGACTACATCTACCTCTCCTTCCTGTATGCACGCAACACCGTCGAGAAACTCGACGCAAACATCAAGTTGTTCTACAACGATTACAACACATTCATGTCTGCTAAGCGCAACGCGATCATCGAGTTGGTTAAGAACATCAACTCCTACGCGAAGAACGCGGACGGAACCGATCGCAAGCTCTGCGACGGCGTCGGAATGCAGGGTTACATCGGCGGCTACGGCACACAGTCCGGTTGCATGAACCAGGGCGACATTGAAAACATCCGTCTGGCGATCGTTAAGTATGCGGAACTCGGTGTGGAAGTTCACATGACCGAAGTTGCAGTCCGCAACTACAACGGCGACGAAGAGACCGTCGAGAAGCACGCTCGCTTCTATGCCGACCTTATGAGCATGCTGAAAAATATCAACAGCGAGGACGAAATTCTCAGCGCGCACGGCTTGTTCACAAACTTCACTTCCTGGGGTCTGTGCGACAACCCGAAGTTGCCGAAGAACAACTACTCCTACAAGATGAACGGACCGTACTGCGGTCTCTTCAACGAGAAGTACGAGAAGAAGAACTCCTTCTACTACGTGTATAACGTTCTGCAGAACGATTGATCTGCAGTTCCCGAACATAGGAAACCGGGGGCGTCCCACAGGACGCCCCCGATTTTTCTATGCTTCGCTCTAAAGCCGAACTTATTACTTCGTATATCCGAACGCGAAGATGGTGAATTCTTTTTCAGCGTCACCTTCCGCCATTCTCACTTCGATGGTGTGGTCGGCCGCGGTCTCTTCATCGAGGATGATCGCCAGCCACGGGTTGTTCCAGCCGCCGGCGCTGTAGCTCTCCACGCGGGCTACATTGGCCTTTTGGTTGAAGGAGGGGGAAATGAGCGGCTTCACGGGCTCGCCGTCCACCAGGACCTCTACAGCTCCCGCCAGGTTCTTCGCGCTGCTGCGCTTATACGCCATGATCAGGCTCTTGCAGTTTAAGCTCATGGTGAAGGACTCGCTGCCGCCGTCCTTCGCATGCATCCAGTTGTCGCCGAGCTTTTCACGCTTGTTGTCGAACTGGAACACGCCGCTCGTCTTATCCTTCTGGGTGAAGGAACCGGGGTTGATCACGATCGCGGGATCGTTGATCGTCGTATCGATCATCGTCATGTTCTCGAACGAATTACCAATGACAGTATCCTGGGGCATGGTGTAGGAAGCGTCCGTCTCTGCCTCCGCAACGCGGTCGAAATAGTAGGTGATGCAGTCGCTCATGATCTGATGGCCGTAGTCCATGGGATGGTAGCCGTCACGCGCGAAAAACTCGCGGTTGGTGATGTTACCCGCATGGATCTGCGGGATCACGGCGTTCTTGATGCTGATCATGGGCAGATCGTAATGCTTACCCAGCGGCATCAGGCGATCCTGCAGGTTGAATTCGGACTCGAACACTGCGAACAGAAGGACCACAACGGGCTCGTTCGGGGCGTTCAGTGCCTGGCGGATCATGCTCTCATAGCACTCGCCGAAGGTCGGGTCGTCGCCGTCATTGACCGCGAACTCGATGAAAATGATGTCCGGATAGGTGACCGGCGTCGTGTAGCCGCTCATCAGCATATCACGGTCATAGCGGATAATGCCGAGCGTCGACGGGGTGCCGGAAAAGCCGGCGTTCAGGAAATGCACGTTCTCACCGGTGCCGAAGGTGTCAGCGAAATACTGGTAGGAAAGACGCGCGTACGTCTTCGGTTGACTGGTCGCGAGCGCTCCCTCTGTGATGGAGCCGCCGATGTAGGCGATGGTGACGTCCTCACCGTTTTTCGCCTTCTCCATGACCTTCTTCATGCGTGCGGTGTTGCCAGTCTGAATAAAAGAGTCGGCTATCATTTTCTCATAAAAATCCATTTCTGCCTCCGTTGTTTTCTCTTCTGCTGTTGTTGTGGGCGCTGCCGTCGTCGGCGCCTCGGTCGTCGGTGCTGCCGTCGTGGGTGCTGCCGTAGACTCCTCCGTAGGCGCTTCCGTTGCAGGCGCTTCGGTCGTAACTGCCGCCGATGTTTCCGGCGCCGTAGTCTGCTCTTGTGTTGCTTCCGCGGATGTCGTTGCCTCCGCACTTGCGGTCGCTGCCGTCGTCTTCGCGTCATCTTCCTTTGCACACGCGCCAAGCGACATCATCGCTGCCAATGTCCCGCATAGGAGGCTCCGCCTCCATCTGCCTTTTCTCATGTTGTTTCCTCCGTGTATAACTTGCTTAGTTACTCTTGTATCATGCCGTTCTCCACACACCATGTGCCGAATTTCGTGAAGATGTCCTCACCGAAGGCGGTCTTCAGATCCGCAGCATAATGCTCCATGATGTTGTCAAATCGGGCGCTGAGCGGATAGAATTCGTCCCGGTCGATCGCCGGGTCTGCATTGACCACGTCTGCGAACTGTTTAAAAAATCCGTCGCCGTAATTCTGCCGCAGATACGTGCAAAGCGCCATACCATAGCCATAGGGCGCGAGACGATGCTCGAAATCGTTCTGGCTGTAATCCGAGCAGAAGATCCGCTCCGCATTGTCCGCATTGACCGCCTCGCCAACGGAAAATACCGGTTTCTTATACTTCAGTTTCGTCTCAACGAAAGCCGGAGAACGCTCGGCCAATGCATCGATCACCAGAGACTCATACACTACCGCCAGGCCCTCGGAGAAAATCGTCGACTGCGGACAGTATTGCAACGACAAAACGTGGGTCAATTCATGCGCAGGCTCAAAATAATCCAGGTGATCCTTACGTGTGGGCACTTCTCCGTCCATCTCGATGCTTGCCTTCACGAACGCATCCCATGACTCATCGCTACTCAGTTCGGCGATGCCGAGCATCGAACTGTTCTCCGTAGAACCGGAAACGATCCGCTCACCATCTCTTTCCGTCATCAGAAAGATCGGAAATCTCCCGCCGAGGTCCAGTCCTTCCCACGGGTTGAAATCATTGTAAAAAAAGGACATATCGACCACATCGGACTTCGACGGATCCGGTTGAAAGCCCACTCCGATCTGTCTTTCGATCTCTTCGATGATCATATCCAGGTTCTTTGCAAAATCCCCCGGGATCGCGAGCCCCTTATCCATACAAAGGACGTATTTCCCAGACTCTGCAAAACAATACTCCGATGTAACAAAAACGTGCTCCGGCACGCCATCCAGCTCCGTCCGAAAGCAATTCGGCGCATTCGGCACCGCCTCCAGTGAGAACGTCATGACTTCCTTCGCTGCTGTCGGTTCCGTCGTCGGCGCCTCGGTCGTCAGCGCTACCGTGGGCGCTTCCGTTGCAGGCGCTTCGGTCGTAACTGCCGCCGATGTTTCCGGCGCCATAGTCTGCTCTTGTGTTGCTTCTGCGGATGTTGTAGCCTCCGCACTTGCTGCTGTCGTCTTGGTGTCATCTTCTTTCGCACACGCGCCGAGCGACATCATCGCGGCCAATGTCCCGCATAGGAGGCCTCGCCTCCATCTGCCTTTTCTCATGTTGTTTCCTCCGTTTTCTCTACAATAGGTGCGGTTCTCGTCCCGCGCCCGAACGAAAGTATTATATCATATTTGAGCGGAAATGAAAAGAAAGGCTAAGGTGCCAGATCGGCACCTTAGCCCTTTCTCACCATTTCACCGCGCCTTCCGCTAAACAGTCTTCGACCGATGTAGCCTTTCCTTTAAGCAGTTTTTCTTTCATGCCCGATATGGACAGAAGGTGTAGAGTCTCCGTCAGACTCTTATACTCTTCTTCGCTGATTATGACCGCATTACCACTTTGGGTAACAACAGTGATCGGTTCATTGTAACGAATAGCACTGTCAATGAGGAAAGAAAGATCCTTACGCAGAGCAGTTATCGTTATCGCAGTACTCATACCATCACCCACATAACTCTTCGATTTCTATCTCTATATTTTGATCATCATCCATTATGACCTTTTCCATCAAAGCCTCGCCGTAGGTGTCAGGATCTTCTAACCAGAAAGTAATGGTCCTCAGTTTTTTGTTATTTCTCACATCTATTACCGGTATTATTGTTAAATCGGACGGATTATTCCAGTCATCCCATAGTTCCAACGTAAATTCTTCCAACGCTGTGTTATGACTCAGATCCAATTTGGGCATTGTCTCTGAACGTGCAATTGAAAGATATTTTAGTTTCGTATTGTTGCATATATCAATTGGTTCATCATCCCACACTGATAAAATCTCTAGATTAACATTCTTGCTCAAGTCAAGCGGAGATGATAAGTAATCAACAAATAGTTTTTCTAGCGCAATGCATCCCGAAACATCCAGAGAGATCGCTCCTAGGTTCGCTGAGTCTTGAAAATGAAATTCTTTAAGGGCTTGATTTCTGCTTAGGTCAATTGAAGACAGATAATTATAATTACACGAGAGAACCTCTAGGTTCGCGAAGAACTCAATCCCCTTCAGACTCTTTATCGAATAATTGCCCTTAATGTTATCACAATCTATTTCTTTTACACTTTCGAGTTCCGATGCGCTTAATATTCCGTCATGGTCAGTATCGAGTCCAGTTTTATACCATCCACTGCCATCTTTTATATATAGGCGGAAGTTATCATCCGGGAAATACGTAGAGTTGATCGGTATGCCGTACATTGTAAGCCGAACTTCATTCGAAATGACTTGTTTCCCGGCATTATCCTTGATCACACATCGGTAGTAGTACCCCTGCGTATCAGCGGTGGCTCCAACTGAAAGGGTTCCTGTTTGGGCTCCACTGTTTCCCATATTAGACCACTCTGCGCCCAAATGCTTTCTGGATTGCCATTGATATGAAAGGGTCCCTGAACCCGTAGCAGTAACTGAAAATATAGCGGTTGATCCCGCTGATACGTATGCGCTTACCGGCTGGGATGCGATCTTAAGCTCTGCCTGTGTAACCGTCAATGTCGCTGCATTAGAAGTTACCGTCTGTCCGTTCCCATCTGTTACGATACACCGGAACTGCCATCCATTCAAGCCCGAAATAACTGAAACTGAAAGTGTTGCAGTTTTCGCTCCGCTCTGCCCGGAATTCGACCATGTCGCTGAAGAATTCTTGCGGGACTGCCACTGATATGTAAGCGTTCCCGTTCCTGTTGCCGCTACGGTAAACTTCGCGGTTGTTCCTGCCGTTACACTCTTATTCGCAGGTTGTGTTGTGATCTTCGGTGCTGCTTGTGTAACCGTCAATGTCGCCGCATTAGAGGCCACACTCTGACCGCTTGCATCCGTCACGATACACCGGAACTGCCACCCATTCAGGCCCGCGATGGCCGATACCGAAAGGGTTGCTGTCTTCGCTCCACTCTGTCCTGAATTCGACCAGGAAGAGGTGGAGTTCTTTCGTGACTGCCACTGATAGGTGAGTGTGCCTGTACCGGTCGCCGCCACGGTAAACTTCGCCGTCGTTCCCACCGAAACAGTGGCGCTTACCGGCTGGGATGTAATTTTCGGAGCGGATTGAGCAACTGTCAACGTCGCAGCATTAGATGTAACCTTCTGACCGCTTCCATCGGTTACGATACACCGGAACTGCCATCCATTCAGACCAGCGAGTGCCGATACAGAAAGAGTTGCTGTTTTCGCTCCAGTCTGTCCGGAGTTCGACCAAGTTGCTGACGAATTCTTTCGTGACTGCCACTGATAGGTAAGTGTTCCCGTTCCGCTCGCCGCTACGGTAAACTTCGCCGTCGATCCGGCGGTTACGCTTTTATTCGAGGGTTGGGTCGTGATCTTCGGACCATCTGCTACGATCAATGTTGCCGGAGCAGAATAAGCTTTCAAGCCATTCGCCGATGTAACAGCACAACGGAACTGCCAGCCGTTCAATCCCGAAAGTGTCGCCACTGAGAGTGTCGACGTTTTGGCTCCGCTTTGTGCGGAATTCGTCCAGTATGAGGATGCATTCTTTCTCGACTGCCACTGATAAGTAAACGGCTCTATTCCGGAAGCATCTATGGAGAAGTTTGCGATCGATCCTGCCGATGCACTCGTGTCAGTCGGCTGAGTCGTTATCTCCGGAATAATGTTCAGAGTAACCACATTGGACACGGTTTCCTCTCCATTTGGAGTGGCAACTATACACCTAAACTGCCATCTGTCCAATCCGACTTGTGCTTCTACGCACAATATCTCCGTTTTCGCTCCGCTCTGCCCGGAATTTGACCAAGGTGAAGAAGCATCTTTCCGTGATTGCCATTGATAGGATAATGTTCCTTCTCCCTTCGCCTCTATGATGAATGGAGCCATTTCGCCGACCGTAGCAATTGCATTCTCTGGTTGCTCTGTGATTTCCAAAGGAATAGTCTGTCCGCCTGTTGAAGCTTCCACTTTAACTCTTGGAGTTTCACCTCCTAGTGGTACGTTTGAAACTAGCATCGCTATGGTACAAATAAACGCCAAAAGGGCTCTGAACGCTCTACCTATACACCGTTGGCTTTGCTCTGTTTTCTTAGTCCTCTTCATAAGCAATTACCTCCCTCAATTCATTCTGTTTTTAAATGCTCATCACAGAACGATTACCGCTGCGATTTCAGATGTAACCGTTTGTCCGCTTCCATCTGTAACGATGCAACGGAACTGCCAGCCATTCAAGCCCGAAATAGTTGCAACTGAAAGCGTTGCTGTTTTCGCTCCGCTCTGGCCGGAGTTCGTCCAGGATGACGAAGAATTCTTGCGGGACTGCCACTGATACGTAAGTGTTCCTGACCCTATGGCAGCAACTGTGAATTTAGCAGTTGAACCAGCTGTCACACTTACGCTTACCGGCTGAGATGTGATCTTCAGCGTTGTTTGCGTAACCGTCAATGTAGCCGCATTGGATGTAACCTTCTGTCCACTTCCATCTGTAACAATACATCTAAACTGCCAGCCATTCAAACCTGAAATAGCTGCAACTGAAAGTGTTGCTGTCTTCGCTCCGCTCTGACCGGAATTCGACCAAGAAGCTGAAGAATTCTTGCGGGATTGCCACTGATAGGTAAGTGTTCCTGTTCCGGTTGCCGCAACTGTAAACTTAGCGGTTGCTCCGACAGCTACACTTTTATTCGAAGGTTGTGTTGTGATCTTCGGTGCTGTTTGTGTAACAGTCACAGTCGCCGCATTCGAAACTACGCTTCTGCCGTTTACATCCGTCACGATACAACGGAACTGCCAACCGTTCAAACCAGATACCGTTGCTACGGAAAGCGTTGCTGTTTTCGCTCCACTCTGGCCGGAATTCGACCATGTTGCCGAAGAGCCCTTACGAGACTGCCACTGATACGTAAGCGGGGCCTTTCCGGAAGCTACTACCGTAAACTGCGCCGTAGATCCCGCCGCTACACTCTTATTCGCAGGTTGTGTTGTGATCACAGGCCCATCTGTTACGGTCAATGTTGCGACTCTAGAATAAGCTTTTAATCCATTCGCCGAAGTAACAGCACAACGGAACTGCCAGCCATTCAGGCCTGAGAGTGTTGCCACTGACAGTGTCGACGTTTTGGCTCCGCTTTGCGCAGAATTCGTCCAGGGTGAGGATGCATTCCTCCTCGATTGCCACTGATAGGTAAACGGCTCTTTTCCGGAAGCTTCTATGGTGAAGTTTGCAGTCGTTCCTGCCGATGCACTCACATTAACCGGCTGAGTCGTTATCTCTGGAACAATGGTCAGCGTAGCCACATTGGACACAGTTTCCGCTCCATTTGGAGCGGTTACTACACATCTAAACTGCCATCCTTCCAATCCGACTTGTGTCGCTACACACAATATCTCCGTTTTCGCTCCGCTCTGGCCAGAATTTGACCAAGGTGATGAAGCATCCTTACGTGATTGCCATTGATAAGATAATGTTCCCTCTCCCTTCGCTTCTATGATGAATGGAGCCATTTCGCCGACCGTAGCAATTGCATTCTCCGGTTGCGCCGTGATTTCCGGAGGAATAGACTTCCAAACAGCAACTAAAGATACATTGAAGCTGGAAGGGCAAGGATAATCTTCGTCAATATAGATATTCCCAAAGATGCTACCTAAACTATCGCCCGGTGATGCAAGATATGGACTAAACATTCTTTCCATCATTATCTCCCAACTAGTAAACGTGTAACCCTGCCTCGTTGGTGTTTCGGAAGGTATCGTCACCAATATATTATTTCGATTGTAATACAGAATCTGTTCTGTCGGAAAACCGCTTCCGCCAGTCAGAGCGTAAATGAGTTTTATTTCCGCTGGCCTAAAGGTCCAGGACTGGTTCTCATGCCAAACGTAATAAGAAGACAAGGCCACGTTTCCGCCATCGTTCGCTCTTCCGCCGTTATCCAACGCATATCCATTGCAGGCAGAAACGATCGAATAGCCACCGCTCGTATTCTCGATAATTGCCCACTGCTGATCCAAACCGCCGGTATAGGAACGGATCAGGACATTATTATGGTTGTTCGCATTTGCCTGATCGACCGTCAAAGATTTGCCGGATTTTGCGTGAAGGATCTTGTAATAACCATTATCCAGTTTTTCGATGTTAAATGCATTGTATCGGCTGTCACAGGTATCACTCCACACCTGAACATTTGTATCCTCATCTGGGATTTCTTCTTCTCCCGACACATCCAGTTCATAATTACTATCAAGCCCCATCATGATGATGTATTTGCCGTTTTCGAGTGGTTGCGAAGGTTTATAAGGGATAATGCACCACCGCTGCGTAACAATATTGTCTTTCTCATACTGTTGAACATTGAGACCGTCGCTTAACGCTCCGGTGCCGTAATAATCTAGGGATTTCCCGCTATGTCTTGCTTCTAGTCTATAGGCATTGTTGTCGTATGTGATTCTCCACTTTTGCGGATCAAGTCCATTCGTCGTATATGCCTGTACATTCCCTAAATTCGCATTACTGCCACCAGATACATCCAGTGCCATATCCGTTCCTTTTTGTGTGATGTTGTAAAACCCATTATTGTAGGTAAGCGTCCATACATCACTCGCTTCGACAAAATGAGAAGAATAGGTAAGTTGTACATTCGCGTTATTGGCCGCAGGCACATCAGCGCCAGCGATATCCAAATAGTAGTAATCACTAGCTGACGCAGAAGACGCAGCTATAATACGATAATCTCCATCTGGGAAGACTCGCTCTGCTCCTGATAAGGGAAGGTTCGTGGCAGGAAAATCCGGGTGGATATATCCGGATATTTTTGAAAACTGTCGAGTGCTTATTTTTCCCTTACCATAATGATTATCTGAGGCCGCTTCTTTACCCGGACCATCACCATTTTGCTCTATAATCTTACACGAAGACGAATACACTTCCAAAACAATGGCCACATGCCCATATTTATCCCCGGTCCAAACCATTATATCTCCCGGCTGTATTCCGGATGTTCCGGTTTTAATTGTCCACTGTCCATTTGCATCATGTCCATTTTCCTTTTTCAAGTATGTTTTTGCGTCTCCACTTGGTTTAGTCTGTCCCAAATATGCATAGTAGGCCTTCACCAACTCGACACATTGGTTTCCCAAATATAGCCTATATTCGCTTCCCACCTGATTTCTAGCCCATGCCACAGCCTCAGCTTGTGTATGTCCTCCCGTTGAAGCTTCCACTTCAACTACCGGAGTTACGCCGGTAAATGGTACGTTTGAAACCAGCAACGCTATGGTGCAAATGAACGCCAAAACGACTCTGAACGCTCTTCCTGTCCTTTGCTGGTTATGATTGGAGTTCTTTGTTCTCTTCATAGGCAATTACCTCCCTCAATTTTTATGTCTTTTTAATTTCTATAGTCTATGCTTCTAATGAATATATATTTATAGTATATATAATGCCATTTCTAGTGTCAATAGTCTGTTGATTAATTTATAATAAATTTATAGACTTGAAATACATTAATTCGGAGGTGAATTATGAGTCAAATTGCCAGCATCATTGGGCAACGAATCCGAAGTTATCGACAGTTGGCCGGGTTGAGTCAGGAGAAGGTTGCAGAACTCGCCGGATGCCACCCTACCTACGTCGGTCAAGTTGAACGTGGTGAGAAAAATGCTACGATAGAAGGCATATCCAAGATATCGCACGCCCTGGGCGTTCCGCTCTCCAAATTATTTGAGAACATCGATGATACCGAGGATCTTCAATCGGAAATGCCATCGAAATGCTATGATCTGATCCTGTCGCGAAGTTTATCTGAACAGGAGCAAACTTATCAAATTCTTGTAGAGATCTATAAACTTAAAGAAATGGAATAATAAAGGCCACCCAACCGGGTGGCCTTAATTATTCCATTTCTCTATTGTACCAATTATCAACGCTCCAATATCTCCGCTTTCAGCTTGTCGAATTCTTCCTGCGTGATCGCCCCGGAATCCAACAACTCTTTATATGCTTTGATCTCGTCGAATTTGGACGCGCTCTTCTTTTCAGGAGTCGCATAGGTCGGCTGCGAATACGGCGAAGCATTGGCCCTGATCCCACCACACTTGAAACATGTATTGGACAGGCTATTCTCCGCTCCGCAAATATGACAATACCAACGGCTGGGCTGCGCAGACGCGGACGGCTGAGCCACGGTTTGCGTCACATACTGCTTCGTGAATATAAGCACGTTTAATGCAATTACACAGCCGAGTACGACCACCATGTCGGCGGATAGTCTTCCTTCTCGGCTCCATCCATACTTGCTCATCAGTCCCAATCCGGTGAAGCGCGTCAAAAGGGTAAGAGCACATACAATATCCATAATGATGATCGAGACTCTGGTCATGGTCTTCATCTCTTTCGCCGCACCCAGGATGCCCCCTACCGCGGGCAATACATCAACAACCGAGAAAATAAAAAATACCGCGAAATACGAGAAACCGGATAAATTCCATTCAAGAATAAAAGCTGTGCCGTAGTTATTCGTCAGACACATATTCAATCGATAATAATCCAAATTCCAAGTCGGGATACAGGTGGCCATAAGTATATCTAAGATCGATGTTAATGCCAAAAGATGAACTATCACAAACAGGACTATGATCGCCGTGGTTTTCTTATCGTTACTTTTCATTATTTCGCCCTCGCTTAACTGGTCTAAAGACACAAACGGTCTGTTGTTGATATGTATATGATACCTCATGTTTCTTCCGGGGTCAATTATTTCTCACGTGAAGTCTCTTTCTTTCCTCCCGTACAGCAGGATGGCGATCCAGAGGAGGATGTTCTCAAAGTCGAGATCCTCATAGATGTTCTCGCTCATTGCAGTTTAATCTGTTCCCAATCGATCGTGGTCTCGACGCCGGCCATGCAGGCGAGGGCCGCCATGCCGTGGACGGAGGACCAGATCTTGATCAGGCCGACCTCCTGCTCCGTGGGGGGCAATGCCGCGCCGCTCTCCGCCAGATACTGACGGAACACCGCTTTCAGAAGCTTAAACGGAGGATAATCCTCCTCGTGTTCTTCGTCCATCGTAAGGTGTGCGACGAGCTTCTGCTTCCCGAACAGGAAGGTGAAATAGTCCGGCTTGTGGCAGAAGAACGAAATGTAGGCCCGGCCCATGGCCAGGATCTTCTGCTCTGCGCTCGCCGCCGAGGCGATGGCCCGCTGAAGCAGCGCGGTGAACTGCTCGTTCACGCTGTTTTGCATGGCAGCCAGGAGCTCCTCTTTATCCTTAAAATGCGCGTACGGCGCCGCGTGCGATACCTCGCAGGCCGCCGCGACCTTCCGTAGCGAGAGCTGCTCCTCGCCCTGTTCGTTGATGATGCGGATGCCCGCCTCGATCAGCGCCTGCCGCAGGTTTCCGTGATGATATGTATCACTCATGTCGCTTCCCTCACTCTCCACACTTCTTTTTCACCTGCCGCAGGAATTCGCAGGTCACCTGCGGATTCTCCCACAACGGGCTGTGTGCCGCATCTGGCACCTTGATGAAGCCCATATCCGGCGCAGTCAGTTTCTCACAATACTCTTCTACCAACTCCCACGGGCAATTATAGTCCTTCTCGCCGCTGATGAAGTAGGCCGGGACCTTAAGCTCCTGCAAACTCTCCCGATAGTCGAAATCCTTCAGCTCGCTGTTCAACGGCGTTGTGCGATACATCTTCATGCCGCGTATATAGTTGATCTTCTCCGAAACTGTGTAGCAACTGCAGGTAATGATGGGCCAGACGATGCCGGAAAACTCTGTTTTATCCAGGATCGTTCCGCCGCCGGCGTCATGCACCAGCACCACGAAATCGTACCAGTTTTTGCAACGGACCTTACCGTCCTCCAGGTGCTCCACCGCATTGTCCAAAGTCTTCAGAGAACCCTTCGCGCCTTTCTCTTCAAAAGTCGCTTTCATAAAATCATACATGAGCGTGTCGCGGTCCTCAGAGTCCGTCACGACCTGCGCCATGCCGATGTACGCGTAATAGTCCTCCGGATGCTGCTGCGCCGCCCGCAACGCGATGTGCGAACCGCCGGAGAAGCCCATGATGTAGATCTTCTCCTTCCCGAAGCGCTCCTTCAGGTAGTCCGTCACAAACTTCGTGTCCGCCAGCAGGTTCTCCAGCGTGATGCTGTCTACGTCCGCGTCGCCACTGTAGGCAATGCCCATCCACCGGTAGTCCCAGTACACGACCGTGAAATCCTCCTCCAGCCGCATATCTTTATACTTATCGGTAAATACGTAGTCGTCGGTTCCCGGCCCGCTGGACACCAGCAGAAGCACCGGGTTCGCCTGATCCACGCTGTTGATGAAGAAACCATTCGGCGCCCCGTTGACGTCCATCACGAATTTCTCCGAGATGCTGTTCTCCCCCGTGTACTTCCGGATCTTCCCGGAACTGATGAAAAACCAGACGGCCAGCAGCAGAAGAACCAGCAACACCGCCACGATCAGGATCCATTTGATCATCTTCTTAAACCTCTTCATATAGATCTCCGTTTCTGA
>JAFYZH010000016.1 GCA_017548765.1 Lachnospiraceae bacterium
CGTTGATCGACATGCGGCAGTTGAATACATAGTTCTCCGCGCTGTAGATCCTGACCTCGGGGCCGTGGATCAGTGCCTCCTCCACATCACAAACGAGGTCAACATATTCCTCCGTGATATCCCAGAGCAGTTTCAGATCCGCGTACGGCTCCTCATACTCGGCGATGTTGTGGTACGACATAAACGACGCAAAACCGGTATAATCCCCGGCATCCAGGTAATTTTTGATCATGACCGAGTACTCGTCATACTTTTTGACCGACTCCTTACGCATCGCATCCTCGCGGAAATGGTAAGCGTTCTCGCTGATATAGTTCGCTACACAAATGCCGATGATGAGCAAAAGCATCACGACCGAACTGATAACTAACGGTATGTTTTCGGACAATGCTTTTCGAAGACCCCTTTGGGATCTCTCACTTTTCTCCTTATACTGCTCAGGCTCCGCCTGATGTCCGGCCGTTTCGGTCAGCACCCGCCCGCAATAGGGACAGGTTTTATCCTGCAGACTGACCTCACCGCCACAACTTTTACATTTCATAGCACACTCCTTTAGGCAGTTATGGTTTTTCTCAACGCCCCTATTGTAGCACAGGCTACCCGAAAGCGTCAAATCACGCGGGTTCTGCACGCAAAAGCGGCGAGGAGCGGAGTCTAATCTCCACACCTCACCGCTTAAGTTTCCCTCCGGCCTGTCGTTCAGTTTTCCGTTTCCTCTTCTACCCAGCAGCCTTCTTCACTCAGGGTCATACGAGTCTTCTGCAGGGAATGATCTTTCACACGTACCTCGCCGTCCTCCTCGCGGGTGATCGTGATCTTCGCGATCCCGCCTTCCTGCGTTCCCGGCTTCATCTGGCCGGAAACGAAATTCCCCAGGGAGTAGTATACGATGGTCTCATGGCCGGTCTCGGGATCTGCGACCACATCCGTCTTCTGCAAGACGTGCGGGTGCGATCCGATCACGATGTCCACCTTCTGCTGTGCGAAAAACTTCGCCCAAGAGATCTGATTTCTCGACGGCTCGGTCTTGTATTCATGGCCCCAGTGCGCATATACGACCACGATGTCTGCGTTCGCACGGGCATATTCGAGCTGGCGGATCATACGGTCCGTGTTACCGAAGGTCTCCGTCATGTACGGATATCCTTCCGGGCAATGCAGTCCGTTCATACCATAGGTGTAACCCAGGAATGCCACGGTAATGCCTTCCTTCTCGACAAAGGCGATGCTGTCTTTGTAGTTTCCGGTGTAACCGGCGGTCCCGTTTGCGCCGAAGTACGTCACACCCTGCTCCTTGAAGAACGCCACGGTCGTGTCGACGCCGTAGGCGCCCTTATCGAGCACATGATTATTTGCCATGTTGAACACGTCAAAGCCTGCATTCACCAGAGCCTCGCCGACTTCGATCGGTGTTCCGAAGCGCGGATAATCACTGACCGCGCGCTTTTCATCCACGAGCATCGTTTCCAGATTTATCGCCGCGATGTCCGCCTCCCGGATCGTCGGTGCGATCTTCTCATAAAGGCCGTTTCCGCTCGGATCCGCCTTAAGTATCGGCAAGTGAATGAGGTTGTCGCCGACACAGACCAGGTCGATCTCTGCGGGTTTCGCGTCACATACATATTTGATACCGAAGTGCTTCCACGCCCACAGCTGCGGGCCTGCGCCCTTCACGTTCAGGATGAGCTGATCTCCGGTTCCGGATGCGATCGAAACGATATCGAATTTGATCTCCGAGGACATCCAGATCGAATGCATCCGGATCTCTTCGTTCTGGTCGTACGAGAAGATGAAGATGTGCTGCCGGAAGCGGTTATCATTTTCCTTCACCCAAAACGGCATGCTCGTTCCAAAACTGCCGTGTTTCCACACCAGCAGGACGAGTTCTTCATTTCCGTCACCATCCACATCCTTTATGACCATGTCCTGAACGGACCAGTCCTCTTTTCCGCTCCAACGCAGAGTCGTACAAGAGGCATCCGTGTAGAGGTCGATCTTTTTATCCTTCAGGACTACGTAGGAATCTCCAAAATCCGATGCACCCTCTTCCCACTCTGCCCAGAACGGGAAATCCTCTTCGGCCTCTGTGGGGAGCGCCTCATCCTTAAGCAAGGGCTGAAGCCTCTCATCCGGTTCCTCTTCGGAGGTCGTCTCCGCGATCGTCGGTGAAACCGGTGTTTCATTTCCGTAATCGGCAGGAGACGGCTCTCCGAGGGGGAGTAAGCTGAGGATCAACGCCATGGTGAGGATCACCGTGGCCACAGCTCCGATGGATAAATATTTTACGATATGGCTCATAGGCTCACCTCACATTCACGTTTCAATCCGTTTCCGGATCATCATCTGAATATTTTATAATCATATGTCCACTCCGGGATCCAACCGGCGGATCTGTCATTCACCTTGTTATACAAGCCCTGACGCCACTCCTGATCGGACAGACGATCTACGGCCGGCTGCTCGAACTGGTACTGCGTATAGACCGCTCCGCACGCTATATGCAGTTCTCCATCGATCGGGAAGATCACATATACAACGGATATGCTCGTTCCCTCTTCGAGACACACATTCTCATCCGTTGTAGGGTTTGTGCCCGTAGCTACATCCGCTACGATAGCTCCCTCCGGATTAGGTACGGAATAGTAATACTCTCCGGTCTCGACCCATTCCATCTTAATAGGATCCCACTCAACCTCGGCATCAATAGGCACCTCTTCTGCAGTGTCATCCCAGAAATGTTCCAAACTGCCTCCGTAACTCCGGATCAGATCGTATTCCTCGTCCGTCAGGCCCTGCCCCTGCAGTTCCTTTACGGAAATGTCTTTCAGTCTGAGGCTTAATTCGATCAGGCGGTTCAAAGCCTCTTCCTTACCAGCCGGCAGATAGCCCAAATCTTTAAGGCCATCTCTGGTAGCTGCGGCCAATGTGGCAAGCCGCTCGTAAAGTTCCGGCTCCGGCTCCACATATCCGCGGTCGTCATGGCGATATATGTAACCTTCGCCTCCGCTTTCCGAGACTTCATAAGCCTGCTTTGCGTACAAGATCGTGTCATGCTTGAGCTCGGTCCAGCTTCCGAGGAAGCCTTCCAGGCTTCTCTGCGCCCATGCTCTGTTCGTCATAAACGAGGGGTAGCCTGCACCCTTTTCCTCAAGCAGCGGCATCAGGGTGTACAACCATCCGCCGGTAACGGAAGATGTCCAATACATATCGGATGAGGATACTGTTTCCCGCATCTGAGCCATCTTCTCCAGGTAGTTGGGGTATTTATCATTGCCCTTTTGGATCAGGATATCCAGAGCGACATCGGATCCGAAAGCCGCCGGAATATCCAGTGCATCCGGCAGATATCTTCTGGAACCATCGTCAGCATCTTTGATATCACTGTAGATCAGGTTCTGGAATATCTCGGCATCCAGGACATAGCGCTGACCCATAAAGCGAAATCCTTTTACCTCGGCGCGCCATTCTTCCGGGTCGTCCGGCCACGCCATCATGGAGTTGATCTTCGGGTCACGAAGAAGGGAGATGGCATTTAAGAACTGTTCCCAGGCGGCGTCGTTCCCGATCAGGGCATCCAGCGAAAAATCGCTTCCGTAGATCGCGGTGATGATCGGAATGTACTCATTGTAAAGAAGGTCATCGCTGGAGCCGACTAAGAAAGAGGTCACTTCATTGATCGTGTACCATTCCTGATAGCACTCCGGATCTGCCAGCGCGATATTCATCAACAGTGCGCTACGGTTTTCCTGCTCATATTTCTGCGAGAAGTTGATGCGGCCATACCACATCATAACGCGGAAATATTTCTGCAGTTTATTCTCAGAATCTTCTGCATAATAGCTTCTGGGCTCGTACTGCGTGTAATCCTCGCCCATTCTCTGCTCAGGCGTTACCAGGTTCGCTGCATTTTCCGTAGCCTCCATCACTTTTTTTACTTCTTTCGAGATCATGACTCTAAGCTCAACCGGCACCGCATTCTCGATCCCGAGGATTTCAGCTGCAACGCCGAAATAAACAACGTTTCTTCCGGCTGCTTCTTCCCATTCGCTTCCCTTAAGGCTGACATACTGCTGAAGGGACAGCTTAAGCATTCTCTCCGTCAGCTTCGTCATGCAGTCGTACAGGTACTGCCTCTCCGTATTCTTCTGAAGATTTAAATAGAACAGATGGAATGTATGCATAAGGGAGTCGGTCGTAACAAAACTCGGATCCTCATAATAACGGTTTGTCTCATACACCTCGTAAAACTCCCAAAAGTCCGCCGGTACCACTGCAAAATTATATGCGGCCAATATGTCTTTCATTTCTTGTGAGAATCCAAACTGGTCTAAATTCGTCACAGTGCTCAGTTCATTGTCCACCTTATAGCCCGGTACGGACGGCGTATAGTTCTTTGCGTCATCCTTATACTTCGTGGAGAGAAGTTTCGGCTTCACCGCTCCTACCTTCACATCCTTAGAAACCTGGCCGATCCACTCTTCCCAGTTTTCTTCGGCAAGCTCCGTCGGAGCCTCGGTCGGAGCCTCAGTCGGCTCTTCCGTCGCTTCCTCGGTGCTCTCCTCCGGCTCTGTGGTCGGAGCCTCAGTCACTTCCTCCGTGCTCTTCTCAGGCTCTGTCGCCGGAACTTCGGTCGTTCCCTCCGGCTTCGCTTCGGTGGTATTCTGCGCTACCGCCGCTCCGGTGGTCTCCTCATCTGCCGGTGTATCGCCTTTGTGGGAAATAGCTTTGATCCCCCAAACGATCCCGATGACCACTGCGCACAGGCAGAGCGCAAGTCCGATCCATTTTAATACTTGCTTCTTCTTCATAAGCCCGTCCTCCTTACTCTATATGGAAAAATAATACTCTTCGGTCGATGTGTGTAAACCCTTGTATTTACAGGGTCCGTACATCTTAACCACCTTGAGCATATCGGATTAAAAAAACGAAATCAATACCTTCGGACGAAATATAAAACTTCTGTAACAAACTTTAAAACAAACGAAACACAAATACACAAATCTGTAACAAGCTGTAACAGATTTGTCACAAAGCCCCGATTTTTGCGTGTGCGGGCAATGCTTGAAAAGAGCGCAAAAAAAGAGCCGGCACACGGTAAACGTGCGTCGGCTCCCGACGTATGTATCCTTAAAATCCGAGGTCTTCGAGCAGCCCCCGGCAACCTTCTTCGATATCGCGATAGGCCGTCTCGAAATCCCGCGTATACCACGGGTCCGAGACCTCGTGGCCCACGCGGTCCGTGTAATCCAGCAGCATGCGGATCTTTCCTTCGTCGCGGGAATGCCCGCACATCCGCTCCATGTTGCGGACATTCGCCCGGTCCATGCCGATCAGCAGGTCGAAGCGGTCATAGTCCGCCCGCGTAAGCTGGCGCGCCCTCTTCCCTTCAAATCCCCGGATGCCGTGCGTCAGCAAAACACGCGCCGCCGGCGGATACACCGGGTTTCCGACTCCGTTCCAGATCTCCTCCGTGCTCGTCGCGGCGGACTCGATGTAGAACCTATCGTCCAGTTTATTCTTCTTCACCAGATCCTTCAGCACAAACTCCGCGATCGGCGAACGGCAGATATTGCCGTGGCAGACAAATAACACTTTTATCATCTGTTTCACTCCCAACATCCTCCCGGAAACGGTCACAGCTTATACTGCATGAAGTTTCCGTTTTTCACGAAACCAAAGTCAGTGTACAGGAGCACGCCCATGTCCGACGCGGTGATCTGCACCGAACCGCACCCATAGCTTCGCGCCTCCTCCACCACGCGGGACAGGAGTTCCTTCGCGATGCCCAAACGGCGGTAGTTCGGATCGGTATACATGCTCGAAAGCAGGCCGATCCTGCCGCTCGGGCAGCTGAAATACGGCGGCTTCTCTACGAACGACATGCCACTGGTACCGACGATCTTATCGCCGTCCACCGCCAGCCAGGACACGAAGGTCCCGTCCGCCATGTGCCTGTGGTAATAGTCCAGCAAGGCCGGCTTCAGATCGATATCCTCGGTCGCGCCCTCTTCGCGTAATTGGTTGATACGTAACCCGATGAATACGTCCAGGTCGTCAGCAGTCATTTTCCTATATTCCAGTTTCATTTTTTCTCCCTCCAAAAGTTATAAAGTGGTGATGGAACTTCCCGAAGTCCCCCTTTGAAAAGATATTGACCTACTATAACACGCGAGGCCCTATCTGTCAATACTATTTTCCGAAGAAATTCGAGTTTTCAGAATTATACCCGGAAATTCGGATATAAAATCCGTCAAATAATTGTTGACACGGGTCGATGTCTGTGCTAATATGCAATGCATATATAGTCAAATCCCCGCGGGGATCGCATTCATGATCCCCGAAAAAGAAAGGCAGGTGGAGGAAAATGACTCGAAAAGAAAAGGCCTTGCAGATATTTGCACAGGATTTTCATTGTTCACAGGCAGTTTTGGCGGCCTATGCCGACCTGGGCGGGATCACGGAGAAACAGGCGCTGAAGCTCGGCGGCTGCTTCGGTTCCGGCATGAGACAGGGCGAGGTTTGCGGCGCCTGCACGGGCGCGCTTATGGTTTTAGGACTTTTGTACGGTCAGTACGACAAAGCAGACACGGCCAGCCGACAGCGATCCAACGAAGTGAACGACGAGATGATGAAACGCTTTGCCGATCAGTGCGGTTCCTATATCTGCAATACGCTCCTGGGATGCGACATCCGAACGAAGGAAGGCGTGCAGCGCGCACGCGAAACCAAACTCTTCACCGAACTCTGCCCGAAGATGGTCGCCCATGCGGTCGACATTTTGGAGGAGATCATCGCAGAGCGTGGCATAAACGAACAACCGAAAGGAGATCACGAAGATGAGTGAATACATGATCCGGGACGTTCGCCCGGAAGACGCCGCGAGACTGGCGGAGATCTATTCTTATTATGTGCGAAACACGGCGGTTTCTTTTGAGTACGATGCTCCGACGGCCGATGAATTTGCGGAGAGGATCCGCAACATCAGCGGGAAATATCCCTACCTGGTGTGTGAGGTGGACCACGAGGTGGTCGGCTGTGTTTATGCCAGCGCTTACAGCGTCCGCGAAGCCTACTCTTGGACTGTGGCGACTTCCATCTACGTCGACCATGACCACCGCAGGAGGGGCATCGGCTCGCGGTTGTATCGGGCGTTGGAGGAGCGACTGAAGAGCCGCGGGATCGTCAACCTTCTAGCCGGAGCTGCATTTTCCGAGGAGGAAGATGAATATCTGACACACGACAGCTACAAATTCCACATGAAGGAAGGGTACGAAAAAGTCGCACACATGAAGGGCGTGGGGAAGAAATTCGACCGATGGTACGACCTTCTGTGGGTGCAGAAGAAGCTTTAAGTCATTCTGTAAAGTTAATATTTTAACCTATGGTTAAGCGTTTCTAGCCGTTTATTATCTTTCATTTTCCGCAGGATCCGCTATAATGAGGGTGTAAGGAAGGTACAGGCCTGTTACCGGGACATTGCATCATATGCGAACCAACATAAGGAGAATGAATTATGGATATACGGATCGGTGAAAATATCAAACGTCTGCGCGGCGAAAAAGGCGTCACGCAGGAACAATTGGCGGAGATCCTGCACGTGTCTTCGGTCGCCGTCAGCAAATGGGAACGCGGGGAGACTATGCCGGATATCAGCCTGCTGCCGCAGCTTGCGTTCTACTTTCAGACCACCATCGACGAACTGATGAACTACGATGCCTGCGCGGTCGAACTGCAGATCACACAGTTCATCCAAAAGCACACGGAGGCCGCCGCGGCTTATCAGAACGAGTTCTGCCTGCAGTTAGCTAAGGATGCCTTTCAGGCCTACCCGAACGACTATCGCGTCATGCTGATCTACATGTGGGACCTCATCGGGGGTGCCGCGGACGGTGATGACGCCGTCATCCGGCAGCATAACGGGGAGCTTAACAACCTCTGCAACCGCATCCTGGCAGGGTGCCGGGACGCGACCATTCGGGCCGATGCCCATGTCATCCGCGGTAAGATCCTGAAAGCCGAAGGCCGCGCCGAAGAAGCCCTGGCGCTCTACCGCAGCGAACTGCCGGACTGGTACCGCACCGCCGGCCAGAAGAGCGAGCAACTCTTCGCAAAAGACACGCCGGAATTCGCTACGCTTCTGCGCGAAAACATCACGCAACTTCTGCGGCTGGCCCTGAATAAGAAATCCAAAGAGATCTGGTTTTGCATGGACGGTTCCGCCGAAGAAAAAGCCAGGCAGGCGGCCGCATTCTGCGACGCCTTGCAGACGCTGGCGCCCTTCTTTCCGGACGACAGCCTGCCGGGACTGATCTCCTACTTCGCCGAAGACTTCACGGCGAAACTGCAGTATCTCGCGAACGCAGACGCAGAAGTGATCGCGAAATTGAAGCCATACAGGATCGCAAATTAAAAGTTATACCACTACGTATAAACAATAAACGAGTGCTGTAAAAGCAGGCAGGCCGTTTGGTTATTATACCAAACGGCCTGCCACTTTCTATTCCGTATTACATCTGCGATGTAATCACATTGTTATTCATTGGTATTCCCACCAAAATCTAGAATTAGTTCCATTTCCTTAGTGCTTCGGTCGCGATAATAGACAGACCCCAACATAACATCTATGTACGTATTTCGACTTTCATCGGTATAATAGATGCGGTGAATAATACCACTTCCACCTTCAAAATCGGGAGCAAATGCATATGCATTAAAAGCCTTTGTTACTTCCCATTCAAATTCGCCCGCATTGTCAGGAAGATCCTTTAATCCCCGGCATATCCCGATGGCTTTCTCTCTGGTCAGATACGGGGCATCCGCCGGGATCTCTCCGTACAAGATTTTGAGTTGTTTTACGTAGTTTCCTGCCTCCGGAAATTCCGGATCTTTCACAACTCGATCATCCGATATGATCTCACTGTACGGATACTCGGGTAAAGTAGACGGGATTGCTTCTGTTGTGATCGAGGCCTCGTTTTTCTCTTCCTTTTCCATACTGTTGTTCTCTGGCTTCACGTTGTCATTGCTGCATCCGATCAGACAAAACAAAGCAAATGCCATGACACATAACAAATTGATTTTATGTCTCATAATCTTGTCCTCCTTTCATGCGTTTTGGCCCCTACGAAAAGCCTCGTAAGGTTTTCTGTTTATATGAAGACCAAAGAGCACATTATTTACCCTTCTACTACATATATCAACTTTTTTTCTCGTTGGTTGCACGTTTTTTGTATTTTCATGTGTTTTTTCTCATCGTCATTTCGAAAAAGCACTCAATTATATAGTACACACAACCTTCATTCGCTCCGCTTTCGGTTCAAATACGCCGTGTAGCTTGCATTGGCCTGCTCAGACTCTTTCTTATCCCGCCAGGCGTCGATCTCCGAGGAGATCGCGAGCATCTCGTCCACGATCTCCTCGATGGTGCGCGGCTTCGCCTCGCGCAGGTACGACGTCATCCGCCGGATCGCCTTCGGACTTCCGAGCTGCTTTGCGAACGCGTCGGCAAATTCTACGGGGTGCCCCATCGCGGCGAGTGTCCTCGCCAGTTCGTCGCGCGCCCGACTCCATTCCATTTGATTATCCATACTCTCACTCGATCACTTTCAACGTGTATTCGCCGCGTTCGTACGCGTAGCCGTCACCGGCATCGTCGTACATTTCGTAGTGTGCATTGTCCCCGAAACGGCGGTAAATGATCTCGTCCGTCTGCTCTTCGGTCGAAAGCGCCGCCACGCGCATCGGGATGATACTACCGGCCTTCACGAAGACCGGAATGCGAGGAAGCGGCGCGTCCACGGTCGCCGTGGTGCCGCCCTCGTACTTCTGGCCAGTCTCGAAATCGAACCAGTCACAGCCCTTCGGGAAGTAGACCTCGCGGGTTTTCGCCACGTTAAACAGTGTCTTATTATCCTTGTCAAAATACAACGGGCAAATGACGGGGCAGACCATCATCGACTCGCCGAACAGGAACTGGTCGGTGATCTCCCAGGTCTGCGGATCCTCCGCGAAATCAAACGCAAGGAAGCGGATCATGGAGCGATCCTGCAGCCACACACGCCCTGCCTCCGAATAAATGTACGGCATCAGCTGGTAGCGCAGGCGGTTCGCCTTCAGCAAAGCATCGTAGAATTCGCCCTTAAAATTCCAGATCTCGCGTCGGCAGTCCGTGCCGTGTGCGCGGAACATGGGCAGGAAGGCCGCGAACTGGAACCAGCGTGTGTAGAGCTCACAGTAACCATTGTCGTCGAGCGCCTCGTCGTAGTCCCCGTCCCAGTACCAGTTCAGGCCGCGCTTCACGAAGAACGCGCCGATGTCCATGGTCCAGTACGGCAGACCGGACGCGCAGAAATGCAGGCCGATCGCGATCTGGTTGCGGTAGGTCTCCCAGCTGGCGGACGTGTCGCCCGACCACATGATCGTGCCGTAGCGCTGCTGCCCGGTGTAGGCGCTACGCGTCAGGTTGCAGACACGCTTCTCCGGCACCTCCGGGTGCTCCTGCATTGCCCCGCGCTGCCCCTCGTAGATGCCCATCGCATGGTACAGGGGAAATGCGTTCGCGTATTCGTAGGACATGCGAAGTCCCGCTTCCGTGCAGAATTCGTGGTAGTTCTCGCTCTCCTCCATGCGCATGAGGCGGCTCCATTCGGGCGTGAACGGCTCGCTGCTGTCACACCACCAGGCGTCCGTCCCGTACGAATAGTGCGTCCGCTTCAACTGGTCGAAGTACAGGTCACGCGCCTCCTTCTTAAAAGGATCGTAGGCCGTGCATGCCGGCAGCAGCAATCCTTTCGCGGCAAATTCCGCATTGTCCGGCGTACCTTCAGCCATGGTCGGCCAGATGGAGATCATGTAATGCACATGCTGCTCGTGCAATTTGTTGATCATGGTGACGGGATCCGGGTAGCGGGACGCGTCATAGGATTTCTGGCCCCACTCGCCGTCCGGCCACGTGAACCAGTCCTGCACGATGCAGTCCATGCCAATGCCGAGCTCGCGCGACTTCTGCGCGGTCTCCACGAGCTCGTCCTGGTTCTCGTAACGCTCCATCGACTGCACATAGCCATAGGCCCACTTCGGCAGCATGGCCGCCTTACCGGTCAGGAAACGGTAGCCCGCCACCGCCTCGTTCATGGTGCCTGCGATGAAGTAATAGGTCAATTCGCGGTCTGCCTCAAGATAGAGGTAGGCCCCATCTTTGTCGTCGTGGAAAATGAACGGGCTGTATGTGTCGGTCAATATGCCGTAGCCCGCCGTTGAAACGAACATTGGAATGGCGATCTTGCGGTTCGCCTGATGGATGTACAGCGTCCGCCCGCGCAGGGAGCCGAAGCCCTTCTCCTGCTGGCCCAGGCCATAAAGTGCCTCATTGGCCGGCATAAAATGCCAACGGATATGGTAGGACGGCCCCGTCGGGATCTTCAGCGGATCCTCGAGGATCTCCTTCTTACCATCCGCGGTCTCAACGATCCGCGTCTTCTGCTCAACGTCCGCCAGCCGATAGGTCTCGAACTGCTCGAACTCCTTCGACTCACTGTTTCGCTCCGCGAACAGAAGCTTCCCCTCGGGCGTGAAAAACGACACCGCGCCGCTCTTTCTCTTCACGCTCACGGTGACCTTCGGCAGGATCATCACGATCCGCTCCTCCGTCTCCCGGAAACTCCACTCACCAAACGTCTCCTTGCAGACCACGCCCGGCCGCTCCTTCCCGGACAACTCCTCCGGCGCGTACGTCACATGTACGATCCGCTCCGACTTCGGCTCCAGGTACAGCGTCCCATAGTCCGCGCGAAGGACCAGCACATCCTCCCTTCGCTCCACCTTACCTATCTCTCTACTCTTCTGCTTGATCACAGGCAACATAACAATTCATCCTCCTTTTCGAGGTGACAATGGGGACGGTTCCGTTTGTCACATTATTCGGCGGGGTCGTAGCCCGCGTGTTCTTTGATCTGCATTACGCCGTAGAGTGCGTACTTCGGGTCCAGGTCGCTGTCGTAGAGCTGCGGGCTGTACTCGCGTCGCCACGAAAATCCATCCGAGAAGCCCCAGAACGTCACCGCGTCCATCCGGATCTTCCCGGCGTCCGCGCGCTCAAACAGCCCCTGGAACAGCTCATAGCAATACCGACCCTGCGTCTTCAGGTTCGTGTCCGTATTCACTAACGCGCCCTGGTATTTTCCGAGGCCCACGTCCACCTCCGTAAGCTCCAGCTTAAGGCCGGTCTCGGCCAATATATCCACGCCCTCCAGGTAGGTGGTCACATCGTCCGCCGTGAACAGGTGCGCCTGCAGGCCGATGCCGTCGATCAAGGACCGCCCGTCATCATCCTTCAGCGTCTTTACAAACTCCGCGATGCAATCCGCCTTATACTGTTCATTGTAGTCGTTGTAGTACAAATCGATCGACTCCGGCGCATACTTATCCGCATAGTAGAAAGCATACCAAAGGTAATCGTCGCCGATGATCGTCCGCCAGTTGCTCGCACGCATGCTGCCGTCCTCCATCCACGCTTCATTGACCACGTCGTACGCGTAGAAAAGGTCAATGTACCCCAGAGTCTTAAGTTCTTCAAACACGCCGCTGATCAGCGCCTCCATGCGAGCCAGCATCTCCTCGCGGTCGACATAATCTCCGTTGATCGCAAAGTCCTTGCGGAAGATCCAGTCCGGCGTCTGGCTGTGCCAGATCATCGTGTGCCCACGCATCGAAAATCCGTTCTTCTTCGCCCAACCCATGAGCGAGATCGCTTCCTTGTTGAATTTGACGACCGGCTTCCCCGCCGCCTTGCTCTGCGCCTGATCCAGGATATAGTCCGGCTTCATGGCATTTTCCATGGTGCAGCTGTTGAACTGCGCGACCATCAGGTTCGACGTCGCCTCCTTTTGCGTCACATTCGCGGAAATACAAGTTCCGACCTTCATACCGTGCTCTGCGAACACATCCTTCAGCACCTTATCCGTGACTTCGCTCTGCGCCGGCAGTTTCACCTTACCCGCACTGCAGCCCGCCAGAACCACCAGGAAAATGAATAAAATGCTGATAATACCCTTTCGTTTCATGTCATAACCTCCACCCATATATTTTCGGATCCGCCTGGCCATGTCAGTCCGGCTTCACACCCAGGAGATGGTCGGACAGTTCCTTGCGTCCGATCTCCCCAAAATTCAGTTCCTTCTTCTCGAAGTCGAAAAGCAGCAGCCCCGCCGCGTTTCGCTCCAGCTCGTGCACCACGGCCCCCGAAGCGTCGATCACGCACGTCGGCGCCGTCTGGTATGGCGCTGTCGCATCCACCGTCAGGAACGGCGTCACATTTTCCACCGCCCGCGTGATCAGATGGCTGCGTATCATCTGATAGCGGCTTGTGTCGTCCGTGTCCGCCACATCATTGAACAGGACGATATTCAGATCCGTCCGCGCGCGGTACAGCTCGCGGAAATACTCCGGAAAGCGCACCTCAAAGCAGATCCGGACGCCGATCTTATACTCTCCGATCGTGAACACGCCGTCTTTATCGCCTTCGGTGAAATTATCGCGGTCCCAACCGTATAGCGCCCGTTTGTCATACCACGTCGCGGGCTCGCCAGGCACGAAGAAATACGCCCGGTTACGGTACACCTCGTCAAAAGCGATGGTCCCGGCGAGGATGCGGATCTTATATGCATCGGCCAGCTCCTGCAGCCGCGGCAGCGCCTGCGTGACTGCCGCCATGTCGACCGACTGGCTGTCCGGCAAGTCCCGCGGCGGATAGCCGGTCAATGCGCACTCCGGGAACACGATCAGCTCCGCCTGCGAGGCGGCGGCCTGACGGATCGCATTTTCCATCTCGACCATATTTCGCCGGATATTTCCGGTCACTCCAAACTGGTAAGCAGCGATCTTCATACGCTCGTTTCCTTTCGTGTACATGTTTACAACCGTGTATTTAAAATCGTCGGTCCGCACGCTGTACGGACCGACGAATTATTTATGTATTTGTGTTGATCATTCTTCAGTTTCCTGCTTTACGGCCTCGCGGTCATCGCGATGGTAGCGGGTAAACAGAACGTCCGCTGTCCAGGTGCCGATCATCAGGATCAGCATGAGCGGTGTCCATTTATCGATAAGGATCATAGGCAGGCGCATATTCTCCGTAGCGATGAATGCGAGCAATGCCAGCAATGTGAGTACAGCCTCGATCGCGATACCGGTGTAGAACTTACGAGCGAACGGCTCGACATCGTAGATCTTCTCGTTCTTCGCTTCGTTAACCTTACGCATCTTGCGGATGCGGCCGTACTTACGCTTCAGCATCGTCACAGGTGCCAGGATGTAGATCGTGACGAGCAGGCAGATCAGGTTGACAAACGCCCAGGCGTTCCGTCCGTAGGAGCTGCCACCCGGCATAAACAGATCGAAGAAACCGCTGAAGATGGGCCAGCGTTCCTTAACGCCGGTTCCCGCCGCGCTCTCCGGGCTGACGGTGTAATCCGAGGTCGTAGGCTCTTCAGAAGAAGCCTCCGGTGTGGATCCTGCTTCGGTCGATGCTTCCTCCGTCGTCTCTGCCTCCGTTGAAGCTGCCGGTGTCGACTCTTCTTCAGTCGATGCTTCTTCGGTCGTCTCTTCTTCCGTTGACTCTTCCGGAGTCGACTCTTCAGAGGAGATCTCCTCCGTCGTCTCTTCCGTGGTCGGTTCGATCGGCGTGATCGACGGTTCCAATACTCCGAAGAGTACCAAACGTCCATTCGTCACGGCGCCGGCGCAAGTGGAGAGGCAAATGATCTGCTTCGCTCCCTTTGCCGCATTCGCGTCCATGATCGTAGCATGTTGCGCTATATATTGAACCAGTTCATCCAGGTTCCGGTTTCCGACGGAATAGATCGCATTCTCGTAAGCATCGGTCTGAAGGACCGCAAAGAAAGTGATCTCATCGAGTCCGCCCGGGTAAGCCAATGTACCCTTTTGATGCTTGTAGAAAAACTCCTCATCGAGGAAGCGATCCAGATCGCCGAACATCGCACCATTGTCCATGTGGTGACCGAAGATCACGATATACGCATCGCTCATATCCGGAGCATTATCGTATGCCATGTAGATGGCGCCGGTCAGGCTGGAGTTGCCATCGATGTCATGGTTCGCATAGTAAAGGTCATTATCCGACTGCATGACCGGATAATCGATGTGTGTATCATCAACGCGAAGCCATGCACGGTAGTCCTCACGGGACTGCGCAAGCTCATCCTGAACTTCATCCTTCAGGACGTCGTCGCCGAGGTCCAGGCCTCCCGAGGCAAATGCACGGTTTTGCGTATAGAGCTGCTCATACAGGGAATAGCCACTGTACAGAACCAGTACTGAACCCAGCATGACAGAAGCAGCTACGAGGACACGGATACCGGTGACACTCAACAGATCGATCAGTTTGATTTTTCTTAAGAAACGCACCCGTCGTCCTCCTTTCATTCTTACTACAGTTTACTTCTTCGGATCACGGTGATGACCGTTCCGAGGATCTCATCCTTCTTAACCGGTCCGAAATAGCGGCTGTCCATGCCATCCTTTCGGCCGTCCACGAGGATGAAGTATTCATCGACCCCCAGCACCAAGGGGTAGTTTACTCTCTCGCCGCGTTTCGGCGTATCGTAGAAGATCATCGGCTCGGAAATCGAGCGCCCGTTTACGACGGGACGATTTCCCATGTTGATGTCTACCGAGTCACCCGGTACCGCGATCACACGGCCGACAAACATCTGTTTCTTACCTTCATCGACTTCCTTCTCAAAAACGACCAGCTCCTGGAAAGCGGGGCTGCGGTCCAGTCGATAGAAGATCAAAAGGTCACCCGCATCTACACGAGGCGACATATCCTCATTCGGCATATGCGTGATCCCGATGATCTTGAAAAACAGGATCCATATCAGGAACAGGAATACGCCGAGGTAGATCAAAAACCAATGGTAACTCTTCAGGCCTTTTTCGTCCTGATCCAGTTCCTTCATCAGTTCGTCCCGGTCGGGCTCGGCCTCCTTCGCGATCTTCGGATCGACTGTCTTATCCTTTAAGACAGGCTTTATTTTCTTTTGTTTCGTAGCCATCGTCGACCCTCACATCCAATTAAGGTAAAAGACCCGACAGCTGTATAGGATATATAGCCGTCGGATCTTTATGTGCCCCGACTATCCGTGGGACTGTTTATCATTCGCGTGAGATCACGCGTTTTTCTTCTTTGTGCTGTTAACGGCTTTTCTTCCAAGAACGATCAACAGGATGCCGCCTACCAACAGGAGAACATACGGAGCGAACCGTGTGATAAATCCGGTCGGGGAAATGGTATCCAACGTATTCGTCAGATCGATCGTCGTGGTGGAAGACATGGTCAGAGCAGTAAATGTACCGGTTGTGGCGCTCGCTGCAACGATAGCCTCTGCGAGAGGTGTCGAAGCTGTCGAACCAACGGTAGCCTCAGCCTTCACCTTGTAGGAGTCGGGTGTATTGTTCGTCTCAACAAGGGAAACGGTCGCGCCCTCCGGAACACCGATGAAGGAAATGGAACTTCCGTTATCTACGGTACCACTCAAATCGCCTGCACAAGCTGCAAGCGTTACATAGGTACCGATCGCATCGGACGATGTACCAGCCAGCGTAGCATCATCAACAAGCGTAACATCTACGGGAATATTTGCCATGCCGTCTGCGGGAGCAGTAAATGTAATAGTCAACGGGAAGTCGTTGTTCTTATCTGCCATCAGACCGGTGGTCGTCTTGTTGATCGTCACGTTCTGTGTGCGATATACGTCAACGTTTGTATATTCTTTGTTAGCCGTATTGGACGTATTTACATAACCGGAAGACTTCTTCGCAATGTTGGTCTGGCTTGTCGTTCCGTCAAAAGAGATCGTAGCATCGTCCGACTCAAACAAAACGTAGCCATAGATCACAGGAGTATCATCCGTCTCCGAGGTCTTCTTAACATATACGTCCAGATAACGAGTATCGTTGTAAGTAGCCATTGCATCGATGCCAACAGTTGCTTTGGTAGCATTGGCCTCTACGATCTTGTAACGATAGATGCCCGGACCCGGGAACTTGGTTCCTGCGAGGTCGAATGTGAAATCCGCATAACGGGTCTGGGTAACACCGGCTTCCGAAGTCGCAGACGTAGCCGTGCTGGCAAATGTGATCGTTGCAGTCTTCGTAGTGATCGCATCTGCAACGCCGCTCTTTACCGGACTGGACATGCCGTCGGAGTCCTTAACGGTAGCTGTCGCCGCCGACATATCTACTGCAGACAGAGTGTACGTATACGTGGTGTTCGGCTCACGCACAGCGGTAGCTGCATCATTGATGAAGATCAAATCCTTACGGATGCTGACTGTATTATTCGTATCCGTTACCGTAACCGTAGGCGCAGGAACTCCGCCACCTGCAGTAGTACCCGCAGCGGAAACGATCGATGCACGGGCAAATGCAAAGATCAGCATCAACATAAGAACTAAGTTAATACCCTGAAGTCTTTTCTTCATAAATTCTCTTCCTCCATTCGAGTTTATTACTCAAAACAACATCCTTTTATATCTCTTCCCTCTCCGCATAGTCACAATTGGAGAGAATCAGTCGCATAATCATTATAGCACGGTTTTTTCGGGATTTCCACCCATAATATCGAAAATTATGTGAATTTTTATGAATTTTTTACCGATTTTCACCGATTTAACCCTCGGTTGCCTGTTTTCGGCCGGAAAATCGCTCTTCATCCGAAGCAGATTTCACCCTCTTGATCCATTTTCCGCTACGCAGACGCAGGATGCACCAGAACGCTTTTATCACCTGATCGATCTTCAGCAGGAAGTAGATCCAGAATGCATCCAGTTCCCAGACCAGACCGGCCGCCGCGCCTAAAGGAACCGAAGCGACCCACAAGAACAGGATGTCGGCGACCATCAGGAATTTTGTGTCGCCTCCTCCGCGGAGCACGCCCTTCGTCATAATGCTGTTGATCGACTGGAATACTACGATGATCGCGATGGAGTTCATCAACTGCGCGGCGAGGGTCTTCGTCTCCTCTTCAACATTGTACATGCCGATGATGAACGGGCTTGCGATCAGTATGATGACCGCACCGACCAGACCGACGATGGTGCCGAGCGCGTAGAACGTGACCGCCTGCTCCTGGGCTTCTTTTACCTTACCCTCACCCAAGGTGTGGCCCGTGATGATGCAGCCCGCCTGGCAGATGCCTTGGATCAGCACGGTACTGAGTTGCTGTGTAACGACGGTGATGGAATTTGCCGCGACGAAGCTTCCGCCGATCTGGCCCATGATCATCGCAACGATGCTGTTTCCGACCGCCAGAAGGGTATCCGAGATCAGAACAGGGATACTGATGCGGATGTACTCCGGCACCATGTTCTTACACTTCATGAACAGATCGCGGACGCGATATCCGATGCGCTTATCCACGAAAAATACATATCCGCAGATCAATGTAAACTCGAATACGCGGGCGATCAATGTGCCGAGGCCGGCACCGGCCACGCCCATCTCGGGAGCGCCGAATTTACCGAAAATGAACATGTAGTTGAAGAACACGTTCACGAAAAACGCGCCGATCGACACCAATAGCGGAACCAGCGTCTGCCCTGTAGTTCGCAGGACGATGGTGCTCGTCAGCGAGAGACCCAGGAGGATGTAGCAAGGCACCATGTATACAAAATAGCGTGTAGCCACATCGATGATCTCGGGCTCTTTGATGTAAAGCCGCAGGATCCCTCTCGGGAAGAAAATGGATGCCAGTGTGAAGAGACCCGCCAAAAGAATGGTCAATCGCAACATGATGGTGACCGCTTTCTTCAGCGATTTGTTATCTTTCATGCCCCAGTAGCGCGACGTGAGCACACTCGCGCCCATACCGAGACCCATACAGCAGATCTGGAAAATGCTTACAAACTGGTTGGACTGCGCTACCGCGGTCAGCGGCGCATCGCCGGGCAGTGCCCCGACCATGACCGTATCCGCCAGGTTTATACCGATGGTGATCATACTCTGCCCCGCGATGGGGAGAGCGATCAATGCCGTCTTCTTATAGAATTCAGGGTTTTTTACAAATATCCTCATGGTTACCAAACCTCCAACGAAATAATAATAGCGTATCCTTCCCAAAGATACAATACGTAAGTTGCTATGTTTTTCGCAGATGATATGATTCCCCCGTAAATGCGCCGAAAAAAAGCACAAAACATCAGTCGCCCCGCACCTCTCTTCGACTTGATAATTTCGCCCCGAAGAAGTAAAATAGAGGCAATGAAATACAACCTACGGGAGGCTGTTATGAGATTGACCGAGATCGCAAGACCCGGCTCTGACCGGAGTCATATGAACTGTCACGAGGATCCCTCGATCCTCCATGTCGGCACGCTGCCGGACCGCAACTACTTCGTGCCCTTTGCGTCCGGCCAGGATGTCTTCGCGCCGCGCGGGGCGTCCGAACGCTTCACGCTTCTGAACGGCGATTGGGACTTCGCCTACTATGATTCCATCCTGGATCTGGACGATGACTTCACGGCGCTGAAGTTCACGAAGAAACTCCTCGTGCCTGCCAACTGGCAGCTGCATGGCTACGATAAACCACAGTATACCAACGTGGACTACCCCATCCCTTTCGAGCCGCCGTACGTGCCGGACGACGATCCGGTCGGCATCTACAGCCGCACGATCGAGTATGTCCCCGATAAAAGCCGGAAGATCCTTTGCTTCGAAGGCGTGGACAGTTGCCTCTACCTGTATGTAAATCATCAGTACGTCGGCTACTCGCAGGTTGCGCATCACACCTCCGAATTCGACATCACGGATCTGCTGGAACCGGGCGCAAACCGCATCACCGTGGCCGTGCTCAAATGGTGCGACGGAACTTACCTCGAGGATCAGGATAAATTCCGCCTGTCAGGCATTTTCCGCGACGTATACCTGCTGAGCCGCCCCGCGAAGCGACTGGAGAGCTACCGCATCACAGCGGATTGGAAAATGAGTCGCGGTAAGGCGTACGGCCTCTTCACCTTCTGCCCGCAGGGCGCGGCGGCCGATATCACGCTGAAAGAAGGCAAGACCGTTCTCGCGAAGGCGAAAGTCGCGGCCGGCGAGACATTTTCCGTGAAGATCCCGGACATCCGGCCGTGGTCGGCCGAGGATCCCTTCCTCTACTCCCTGACCATCAAGGCAAGCGGCGAATGGATCGGCGAGAAGGTGGGCTTCCGCACCGTAACGATCGAGGACGGCGTGTTCAAGCTGAACGGCCACCACATCAAGTTCTTCGGCGTCAACCGCCACGACAGCTACCCGGACACCGGCAGCTGCGCGAGCATGGAGCAGATGCGCCGCGACCTCGAACGGATGAAGCAAAACAACATCAACGCCGTGCGCACCTCGCATTATCCGAATGCGCCGGAGTTTTACAAATTGTGCGACGAGCTCGGAATGTACGTGATCGACGAGGCGGACGTGGAGGCGCACGGTTGCGTCGCCGTCTACAACGACATCAGCTGGAGCAACGCCAACTACGGCGGCATCGCCCTGCTGGCCATGGACCCGCAGTTTAAGGAGGCGATTCTGGACCGCGAGCGTCTGCTGGTGACGCGCGACCTGAACCGCCCCAGCGTCCTGATCTGGTCTCTGGGCAATGAAACCGGCCTCGGCGAAAACATGCGCGAGGCGGCGAAAGTGGTGAAATCCCTGGACCGCACGCGGCCGGTGCACTACGAGAGTTTCCACCAGCTGGATAAAACGCCGGACGACCGTTTCGACTTTGTGTCGCGGATGTACGAGCCGCCCGAAAGCTGGGAGCATTTTCCGGACAATGCAGACGAGAAGCGTCCGTTCATCCTGTGCGAGTACTGTCACGCCATGGGCAATGGTCCCGGCGACCTCGAGGAGTACCATCGCGTGTTCATGTCGAGCGACCGCTTCGTCGGCGGCCTGATCTGGGAGTGGGCGGACCACGCCGTGATCCTGGGGCAGACGCCGGACGGCCGCGTGAAATACGGGTACGGCGGCGACTCCGGCGAGCGCCACAACGACGGCAACTTCTGCATGGACGCCCTCTGCTATCCCGACCGCAAGCCGCACACCGGTCTACTGGAGGCGAAGCAGGTCTACCGCCCGGTCCGCGTGCGTAAGGGCGACCGCCTCGGCACCTTCGTGATCAGCAACCTACTACGTTTCCTGAACGCAGGCGACTACCTCGCGTGCACCTACGAGATCACTGCAGACGGTGCGGAGCCGATCACCGGCCCGCTCGCATTTTCCGCAAAGCCCATGGAGGAGGTCACCGTCGCCATTCCCGAGGCGGCGGCCACATTCACGCAGGACACCTATATCCGCTTCCGCTTCTTCGCGAAGAACGGCTACAGCGCGTTCCCCGACGGCGCCGAGGTCTGCTTCGACCAGCTGCAGATCTGCGAAGTTTCGCCCGTGGAAAATGTAGTGAAGCAGTCTAAAGGCCGCGTCTGCGCTTCCGCTAAGAAGGCGGTTTCCTATACCGAGGAGCCTCTGGTCTACACGATCCGCGCCGGCTCCGTGACCTACGTTTTCGACCGCAGGCAGGCGACCTTCACCGAGATACGCAAGGGCGGCAAGAACCTGCTGGAGCGCCCCATGGAGTATAATTTCTTCCGCGCGCCCGTCGACAACGACACCATGCGCGGGGAATGGTACCAGGCGCACCTGAACGACTATATCGTGAAGGTCTACGACACGCAGATCCTCGCGGATGACAACGGCGTCCGCATCACGGCGCACCAGTCCTTCGGCTGGAGCCGGCATCAGCCGTTCGCCGTCATGCAGGCCGAATACCGGATCGATGCGGCCGGCGCCCTGGATATCTCCTGCAAGATCACGACCTCGAATAAGGTCCGTCTCCTGCCGCGCTTCGGCATCCGCCTCTTCGTTTCGAAGAAATTCGACACCGCGTCGTACTTCGGCTACGGCCCGTACGAGAGTTACTGCGATAAACACCAGGCCTCCTACATGGGACGCTTCACCGCGAAGATCGAGGACATGTTCGAGGATTACATTCGCCCCCAGGAGAACTCCTCCCACTGGAACTGCAAGGACGCCGAGGTGCTCTCGAAGCAGGTCGGGCTACGCTTTACCAATCCCGCCGGCTTCTCGTTCAACGCCTCCGCCTACACCCAGGAAGAATTGGCCGAAAAAAAGCACAACTTCGAACTGAAGCCGTGCAAGTATCACGTGATCTGCGTCGATTTCGCCATGGCCGGCGTAGGCTCTGCAGCCTGCGGCCCCAGACTCGCCGACCGCTACCGCATTACATTGCCCGAGGCAGAAGGAAGCATCCGCGTGGAAGTGATCGGCAAATAGGCCCTACCCTCTTGACAATCGCTGCCCGCTCGTATATACTATGTATATACCGCCGGAAAGGAGTGATCTGCATGACTACAACCATTCAAAAATGGGGGAACAGCCAAGGTATCCGGCTACCCAAAAGCATTTTAATCGCCTTGAAATGGTCGGTCAACGAAAAGATCGAAATCAAAACTCAGGGAAACAAAATCGTGATAGAACCAGCGGAAGAAAACAAACACAAGACCATCACAGAACTCTTTGACGGTTATAGCGGCGATTACGCTCCGGAAAAAGTCGATTGGGGTAAGCCTGAAGGGAGAGAGGTATGGTAAAACAAGGAGATATTATCAAAGTAAGTTTCAATCCGCAATCGGGGCACGAACAAGCCGGCTATCGTCCCGCGCTGATCGTCAGCAACGATGTGTTCAATCAGAAAACTCAATTGGTCATTGCTTGTCCTATCACTAACACAAATAATAAATTTCCTCTTCACATTCCGCTCGATGACCGCACAGCGACCACTGGAGTGATCCTATGCGAACATGTCAGGACTCTGGATTTGAATTCCAGAACTTATAGTTTTATAGAGCGAATACCAGATGATATTCTTTCAAAAGTGGTTGATGTTATTTATGCGGAGTTAGAGATTACAGCAAAATGACCACAGAATCGCAACGGCCCTTCGGCGTCATGCCGAAGGGCCGTTTTATTATCCCATTTTGTACGCTGCTTCCCAGAAGCAGTTCTCGTGTCCGGCGCAGGTCACGAAGATCTCGCAAAGCTGCGCGCGTTCAACATTATCTGCTGCTTCCGCCAAGCGGTCGACCAGATCGACCCAGGCGTCACGGGCAGCGACATACTCCGGCGCGGTGTAGGCCGCGAACCAGGTGTTGTACGGCGAAGCAGCGATCGTATCGGCGCTTTTTCCCATCCATTCGCGGGCAATGTATGCGTAGAGCCAGCAGCACTGCAAAAGTGCCGTCAGGCCGCGCAGAACGGGCCCATCCGACACCTTACGAAGGTAGTCGAGGTAAGCCTTACCTGCATCCGAAAGTCCCACCGTGTCGATCTGCTCCTGCGTGATGCCCATCTGGGCCATGCTCGGGATATGCACCTGCGTGAGCTCGTCCTTCGTCACCTGAATGGTCACGTCGATGAACTCCCTCTGCTCATCCGTCTCCGCATGGGAACGGATGATATTCAAAATGTCGATGTAAACCTGCAGGTAATAATAGTCCTGCAGCATGTAGTAGCGGAAGCGCTCGGAACTGAGTTTTCCGCTCGCCATCTCGGCAACGAACGGCTGCGCCGCAGCCTGCTGCCATTTTCCCTTTGATGCTTCAAAAAGTAAATTTGATATCTTCATGGTTCCTCTGCCTCCTATTTATGCGCGACGATCGCCACGTAGCCGCCGCTCTTGTAGCCGTCCGAAACCTCTTCGGGCTCCTCGTTTGTGTACATCGGGTTTTTGATCAAGGTCTGGTAGAACTCGAACTTCTCGATGCCGAGCTCCTTCAGCAGGCCGATCTTCTCCTCGGTGGAATGCCATACGCCCGACGCGGCGAGCGCCAGCGGGTACGGGCAGGCCGGCATAACGCCGTCCAGGAACTTCGTGTCATAGGACTGCGCGCAGGTCCCGAGCATGTACATGAAACCAAACGCGCTCTCCTTCGGAACGTCGATGAAGATCAGTTTTCCGCCGTCCTTCAGGGCGCGCAGGCTCTTCTCCATCACGGGCTTCAGATCCTCCATGTAGCTGGAGCTTCCGTTGAAATAAATGATATCGTACGCCTGCTCCGGAAGATCCACGTCCTCGATGAGGCCGTACTTCAGGATCTTCAGGCCGCGCTTCTCGGCGATGGCGCCCATATCTCTGGAAGGCTCGATGCCTTCGATATTGCTATTGTCAATGTAGCTCTCGAACAGACCGCTGCCGCAACCTACGGACAGGAGTTTCTTCCCCGCGATGTCGCCGAGCGCCTTCTTAAAAAGCAGAAGCTCACTGGTGAACAGATTGTCATTTTCCATGAACCACTGGTCATAGTGGTTCGCATAACCGTCAAATTTCTGCCGGGTCACTTCGCTCATCTCAATACTCTCCTTTTACGTCGAATGCGTGGTTCATCGGGCCGCTTCCCTTACCGAGGTCCAGCATGGCTGCCAGCGCGCCGGTAATGTAGCGCTTCGCGGCAGCGACGGACTCCGCCAGGTCCTTCCCCTTCGCCAGGTTCGAGGCGATGGCGGAAGACAGCGTGCATCCGGTGCCGTGGGTGTTCGGGTTGTCAATGCGGGTTCCATGGAACCATCTGCACTCGCGCCCGTCGTAAAGCAGGTCGTTCGCGTCGTTGAGCTGGTGGCCGCCCTTCAGCAGCACCGCGGTGCCGAACTTCTCGTAGATCGCGCGCGCGGCCGTCTCCATGTCCTCGGCAGAGCGGATGGGCTGTCCGAACAGGACCTCCGCCTCCGGGATGTTCGGCGTGATGACCAGAGCCAGCGGGATGAGTTTTTTACACAAGGTGTCGATCGCATCGTCCGAGATCAGTTTCGCCCCGCTGGTCGCGACCATGACGGGATCGAGCACGATATTACGCGCTTTGTAGAAACGCAGCTTCTCGGCGATCACTTCGATCAGTTCTGTTTGTGAGACCATGCCGATCTTCACGGCGTCCGGGAAAATGTCGGTAAATACCGCATCCAGCTGGGCTGCCATGAATTCGGGCGTGGAATTTAATATGTCTGTAACGCCGGTCGTATTTTGAGCGGTCAATGCGGTGACTGCGCTCATGGCATAGACGCCATGAGCCGTCATCGTTTTGATATCTGCCTGAATGCCGGCGCCTCCGCAGGAGTCGCTTCCTGCGATCGTTAATGCTGTCTTCATAATGGTTTCCTCTCTTTCAGCATACGTTTTATATCGCGGGTGAAAGTGGTGCCCCCGATCACTCGCTGTAACAGGTTCACAAAGCGAACCTGTTACGTGAGAAATTTGGATTTATTTAACCAGCTCCTCACACAGTCCCTTCAGTTCCTGCGTCGCGGCGAGGATGTCCGGCTGCGCGAAGATCGCGCTAATGACCGAAACGCCGCAGATGCCGGTCCCTTTCAGTTCCAACAAATTGTTTTTCGAGATGCCGCCGATGGCTACGACCGGTATCTTTACGGCCTTGCAGATCGCGGCCAATGTCTCGTGGCTGACGTCGTCTGCGTCGTCCTTCGAGCCTGTGGGAAACACTGCTCCCACGCCCAGGTAGTCCGCGCCGTTTTTTTCCGCGAGGATGGCCTGCTCCACCGTCTGCGCCGAAACGCCGAGGATCTTATCCGGTCCCAAGAGGCGGCGTACATTCCCCGCTTCCATGTCTTTCTGGCCCACGTGGATGCCGTCTGCGCCGACCTTCAGCGCCACCTCCACGTTGTCGTTCACGATGAAGGGCACGCCGTATTTGCGGCACAGCTGCTGGATCTCTTTCGCCTCCTCGAGGAAGGCCTCGTCGCCGAGGTTCTTCTCGCGCAGTTGGAGGATGGTCGCGCCGCCCTGCAGAGCGAGCTCCGCCTGGCTCACGAGCGTCTTCCCGTTCAGCCAGCTCCGGTCGGTGATGGCATACAGAAGAAGATCCTTCTCATCGAATTTCATACTTAGCACCTCTCTCAAGTGTATCTCCGTCCATGTTGTAGATGGCGTCGATGATGCGGTTGCGGTAGGACGAATTGCCCTCGGTCGGCTGCAGGTTCGCGTAGCCGATCTCGCCCGCGAGTCCCATGGTGCAGACCGCTGCCGCCGCTGCTTCCAGGATGCGGTCCGGGTTCGCCACGATAAATGCGGTCATCAGGCCGGACAGCTGGCAGCCGGTTCCGGTGATGCGTCCCATCTCGGGACGGCCGTTGCGGATCACGTAGCACTTCTCCGCATCTGCCACCAGGTCGATCGCTCCGGTGATCGCGACCACGCAGCCGCTCGCTTTCGCAAAGGATTTGGCAAATGCGACCGAGCGCTCCAGGTTGGCTTCAGTCACGGCGTCGGCAACGTCGGCGTCCACGCCCTTCGTGGTGCCCGCGCCCGTGGCCAGCGTCTTGATCTCGGAAATGTTTCCGCGGATCACGTCGAATTTCACCTGCTCCATCAGGTCGACCGCAGTCTTCGTACGCAGCGCGCTCGCGCCCGCACCTACCGGGTCGAGCAGGACCTTATGTCCCAGTTCGTTGGCTCTCTTACCCGCGGCAAACATCGCCTCGATGGACTGCTTATTCAGCGTTCCGATGTTGATGTTGAGGCCGCCGCAGATCGACGTGATGTCCACGACATCGTCCGGTTCGTCGGACATGATCGGGCTGCCGCCGCAAGCCAGAAGGACATTTGCCACATCATTGACCGTGACATAGTTTGTGATGTTGTGCACCAGAGGCGTCGTCTTGCGCACGTTTTCGGTGATTTCTTTGAACATAAAATCTCTCCTTTCCAGAGGGATTCGGACAATGTAACTTCAATACAAAAAAAAGCACGCAAAAAGGACTGCGCGCGGTTCATCATATCTCCCTACGTTGGCATTATCCAAATCAGGTTAAAGGGTCAAAGCATTCGCTTACTCTCAGCCTGCCTACGCAAGCTCCCCTATATTCAGTTACGAGGTCATTATAATACGGGGACTTGGAAAAATCAAGCCCCCGTAAGTATCGAAGTTTATTTTGATCAGTTGATGTGGTTTACCAGGCCAATGAAGATCGGAAGCCCGTAGTTTGTTTCATAGATCACGTAAACAAACGGTCTGTCAAAATCGATGCTATCGCTGTAGCCGCCGGTTTGCGTCGATCCCGCCGCGATCCGGGTGCCTCTTTCGTTTAACTCGATGCTCGTCTTATGGATCGCGCGAGTAATGCACAGGGGCTGATCTCCGGTCATATTCGAAAAGTCCGCCCGTTCCAGATCAAATGCGTCCTTTATCCCCAACGCTTTCAGCGGATCCGCGAGGTCATATTCAGCCGAATAATTAAATTTCGGCATATAAATTTCTATGTAAGGCTCTTCCTGAGGCCCCCATTCTTTCCAAGCCTGGAACAGTTTTCTCAGTTTCTCAGCGTCAAGTCTTCTCAGCAGATCCTCTGCGCTCTCACCCCGATCCGACAGAAATGCTCCAAATGTAAACGGAGTATTTCCAAAGGATTTCATCACTCCTGTCGGGTACCTGTCCGAGTCCGAAACATATAGGTCGATGTCCGCAAAACCGCACATCATCTCCACGTCTTCTATATTACCCTTACTATCCGTGAATTCTCTGATCCGCGTAGCCCCGGGATTAAACGGCTGAAGCCACTGGGCATCAAAAGCCAGCGTATTCAGCAAGACGATCACGTCACCATCCTCAAAACGATCCAGCATATTGGGGATCATACCGAAGGTCTTCGATCTGCACCAGTTGTTGACATCCTCCAGGCCCTGCGCGTCAAACGGGGTCGAATAGATGCCGGCATCCAGCGTATTAATGCTCTTTCGCAGGAAATCTTCCCGGATCTGTTCTTCTATGCCCGAACCCTCATTGAGCCAGATCGAATTAGCAAATGTGAGTGTATCTGCAACTTTATCGCCACAATATGCATACCAGCTCTGAAGGCCCTTATTGATCTCCTCTATGTTGACGTTCTCGCCGAGTGCTGCTTCCATCTGGGCCAATGTATCATTGGCCGCTCCGTTTGCAGCCATGGATATGCTCGTCATAACGGAAAGCGGCGATATCAGAAGGTTGCTTCCCTCTTCAGCCTGATCCAACATCACGTTCGTCAGTTTCTCGGAAAATGCCATGTATTCGGCAACGAATTCCTCTGAAACGACATCTGACGCCGTAGATGCGTCTTTCAGTCCCTCGGTCAAATTCTTTGCAGAGATCGCATCGTCAAGCCCGGTTGCTTTTTGAGGGTTCAGAAAGCGCTCCATGGCCTCCGCAGTCAAAATGCCATCCTGTGTGAAATTGAAAGGAATGATCCCCTCACAAATGGAAGAGGTACGTGGAGCTTCAAAATGAAATACCGCGTATCCTCTCTCGGTACGGATGATGAGATAGGTATCAGGATCGGACTTATATACCTGAATACCGGCCTCGCCGTCCTGTCCCACTTCCGGTATACCGAAAGTTTCGATCACCTCACTATAGACGAGGCTTTGCACGCTGATCAATCGATCCACCTTCCATGGATCTCCCGAACCGACTGTGGCATCCGCCACGATCTCAACAAACGAGCCCACATTAGGCCAACGGATGTCACCGTTTATTCTCCAATCTTCCACTATGATCGGGCACCATGGATCCACAACATAATGCTCAGTATATGACTTGCAAAAGATCGTAAACTTAGCTTTTTCGACCTTCACCGGGCCGGTCTCGGCCGGTGTCGTTTCGACTTTTGTGGTTTCGACAGGTGTTGTTTCCGGCAGTGTTGCTTCCTGTGTCGTTGCTTCTACACTTTGTGAAAGTGTAGAGTCTCCGGCTTCCGTCGAAGGTACATCCTTAGACGGCGAACAACTCGCCAGCGAAAGCAACAACATAAGCGCTAACGAACTGTATTTTTTCATAATCTCCTCCAAAATGGTCAGAACTGCTCGCGAAGCAGTTTACCCATGTCGTTGCCGAACGCCTCGGCGACCTTACGAACCTCTTCCTCTTCCGCGAGGAAAGCTTCTGCCACCAGCGGATCGAAGTGCGAGCCCGCATCTTCCTTGATGATGCTGAGCGCCTTCTCGATCGTGAACGGCGGCTTGTAGACGCGTTTCGAGATCAGTGCGTCAAATACATCGGCCACGGCCATGATACGGGCCGCCAGCGGGATCTCCTCGCCGCTCAGGCCGCGCGGATAGCCCTTACCGTTCCACTTCTCGTGGTGACCGCCCGCCAGGTTACGCGCCTCGATCAGGTAGCCGGAATGCGGAACGGTCGCGATAACCTTATCCAGGATATCTTCGCCGATCAATGTATGCTTCTTCATCTCCGCAAACTCTTCGTCGGTGAGTTTGCCGGGTTTATTCAGGATCAGATCGGAAACGCCGATCTTACCGATATCGTGTAACGGCGCCGAATGGAACACATCGTGCATGAACTGGTCGGTCAGCTGCTCTGTATAATAGCCCTTCTTACGCAGGCCATTCATGATGATCCGTGTGTAGGCTGCGGTCTTTCGGATGTGGTCACCGGTGTCTTCGTCACGGCCTTCCACCATGTCCGCGAGGACCATGATCAGCGCCATCTGCATCTTCGAGATGGTATCGTTCTTCGCTTCCAGTTCCTCAACGTAATTAACGGAATCGGAGCTCACCTTAACCAGAGCATTATACAGGTTCTCGATCTCATCTCCCGTGTGGATCTCCAAATTCTTTAAGTTTTCAACGCTTTCAACCAGGCCCTCATCGCTACCGCCAAATGCAAAGTTGTTGGCGCCTCTGGCCATCGTATTCACCGGGAAGGTAATGCTGTATTCCGCAAACCACCAGCCGAAGACCAAAGCCAGCAACAGGAAGCCCAGGTAGAGGGAGATCATCTTCGTCATGAAGATGATATAGTTCGCCGTCAACTGCTTCATAGAGATGTCTACGCAGGCATAGGCAACGCACTTATCAAATTCATCATAAATAGGCTGATATATCGTAAGAAGCCAACCGAAGGCATCATCCGAAACGATGGGGTCGATCTCCTCGCCGGCCAGGAGGGCAGGCAAATATTCCCGAAAAGCATCTTCGATCTCCAGAACATCTCCGGGCTCGGAAGCTTCGACAGCCTCCGTATCCAGGTCGAAGATGACATGGCATCCGTCTTCCCTGATCTGATACACATAGACATACTCAATATCCGGAGAAGTAGCTTTGATCTCCTTCAGCAGATTCTCGGTGCGTGAATAACCATTGGCCGCGCGCTTCAAAGCGAGAACATCGTCAACGATATCGGGGCCGACGACAGCGGCGGCCAGAGAAGCGGTCTCCTTAGCAAAACGTTTCTTTTCCTCTACGGAATTTTTCCGATACAGGGAAACGCTGACGATGGTCGCGAAACCGGAGATCACTAAGGAGAAGACTACCAAAAGCAGAACGACTTTCGTACGAAGCGAAGTCTTCCGCGTCTCCATCTTCATCATCTCGTCCTTCTCTTCACGGCTGAGGGCGCGCTGCTGCCAGCCGCGGTAACGAAGGTTACGGCGCAGATCCGTCGGGAGCAGGTTATACGGGATCGCCGCGATCAGGACTGTGATCGCCTTATCGAGGATATCTATGTAGAGATTTGCTATGATCGAATGGAAGAATTCGCCCCAATGTCCTGCGGAAAACAGTTCATGGTTTCCGACCTCATCTTTCAGGTCGCCACTGATACACCAGCTGATCGCCGAGCCGAGGATACCGCCGATCGCCGCGAGCGACAGGATAAATACCAGGATCCCGAGAGGCTTCCGCAGATAATGTTTCCGTGCAAAGTACGCAGAAACCAGAGCGATCAAAACATTCAGCGATCCATAGAAGAACGACGTTCCGTCGATCAGGAAACCGGTGAAGATGTTCGTTGAGATACCGGTTATAACGCCGGGGATATACCCGCCGAAGACCGCTGCCAGAACGGTTCCGACCGTATCCAGATAGACCTTCCATGAGAATGTATTGGCCAGGAACGAGCCTAAGATATTAATGGCTATGCCGATGATGCACATAATGATCATCTGAAGAAAGCGAAGCCCGCGTCTCTTCTCTCTTTTTTTAATCTTTTCCATAAGGCACCTTTCTGATCTCCCGTTCGGAAATCGCCTGAAATGCGGAAATAATTTGCCAAAAATCGGTTCAATTCTGTAATTCTTGCTGAAAATGGGTAAATTGTCCCATCATTACCTCCATTATACTTAAGAAAATACCAAAATGCAAATAAAATATTTATAAACCCTTTGCTACCACATCGCCCGAGATGTGATTTTTGAAGGAAAGGGCCTGTGAAAAACGATTACTCGTTTTTTCACAGGCCCCTTCCTAGGGTATACTTTACTACTAATGGATGTATTATCCGTTCTTATTGCCCGATTATTAGTCTATGGCTGTAAAGAGAACTTCAATTCACCCTTTTGTGAAATACTAGTAGAATCCCATGGAGTAACATTAACCTTCTGCAATCGTGAAGCAGCTTCAAACGCTGCTTCAGAACCTGTAACTGCTTCTCCCTTAGCCCCATAACGCATAGAAACATTCGTACAATCCCACTGTTTAAGATCTCCACCCGGTATATTAAACAACGTATCCTTTGTAGGATCTGAATTATGCACCAATATCGTGAAGTGAATGCCGTAATCAACCCGTACTAATTTATACTTTAGATCCTTATAATTCGACGGATCAGTTCCAGGTTTCATATATTCTGATACATCCAATGCTGGTTCATCAATATACTCAACCCGCTTGATGTTTTCTACACTCTTTGAAAGCCAATCAACCATCGTTCGTTGAGACTCGGCCGATTTACCGACTGCAGGTTTATTATTTAAATCCGCAAATATATCAAAAATACTCTTTCCTTTTCTTAAATATCCAATAAACTTAACTATATTACTCACATACGGGATATCAAGCTTAGAAACAACTGTCATGGCGGTCTCAAGACTTGCTTTACCAATTCCGATAGCGTTTTTCCAAAAAGTGTCTTTGCTTATGTTAATGTATTGTTCCACTTCTTTGAGTTTCTTTTGCATTTCATCCATAGTCAAAATCATGGATATGTCATCCGGGCATAAATACACCTCCCAAATTGAACAATTGTCAGGCGCCGGAAATGAACTCAATGCATAGGGGTTAACTTTCCACACCATAGATGTATGTCCATCCAGAGTGTACGAATATTGATCCGAAACAAAACTCAATTTTACATATTTGGGCTCATCAGCATTGTTATAGATATATAGATCATTGCTTGAAACCTGCGCATTCGGTGCACTTCCATCCGGAAGCAAATGAATATATCCATCTAATTCGCCATCCGCAAACGGAGCTGTTATATCGTAACCGTTAACCATGATAGTAAAATCCGGATTAGAATATTCGGACTTATACAATCCCGTACTAGAAGCAGGAACAGTTGCCGGTTTTACAAAGGGTATATACACATATGTCTTGGGCAATACCCATGCTTCATACTTAAAGGTTTTTCCGCTGTCTGTCGATGTGATCCTATCTGACCGCCACTGCGCAAACAGTCTAATGGTCTCATTATTCTGCGCATCAAAGCCTTTCTTAAGTATCTGTCCTGCAGTGTAACACGTTCCGGTACCGTCTGACTTCGTATTCCAAAGGACGAATTCACTGTTCGACTTCTCGAACGTATTCGCTTCTATCACCACTTCCTTGCCGCCCTTCATAGCTACCGTTTTGAGTGTCGGCGTCCCATTGTTCGGATAGTAAACGATGGAATACTTGTTCTGACTCCATATTGCATACAAAACTATGGTTTCGCCATTTGTGGACGAAAGGTTCTTTACTGGTTGCTCATCCCGGTAGGTCGCTGTAGTAGCTTTTTTATCTGTCGACCATCCCATGAAAGTATAACCGGTACGCTTGAACGCATTTTGGGTGAGCGCCGTACTTTCACCGTAAACATGCTGCTGGATGCTCATTAAGCCTGAGCCGCCGTTTGAGTCAAATCTCACCTTATACACAGGAGCCACCTCCCAGATCGCGTACAGAGTGACGATCGCCTTGTCTGTTGCGGTAACTCTGGATACAAACTGACCATCGGAGTATTTCTTCACGAGCGGGTCCTTTGTAAGGCTCCAACCGGCAAAATAATAACCTTTTTTCTTAAACGTATTCACGCGGATGCTTTCCGACACATCGTAAGTCATGGGCTGGTCTGCCATGGTTCCGGTGCCGCCGTTTGAGTTGAATCTTAATGTGTAGGTAGTCGAATCCTTCCAAACAGCAAACAGTTCAACAACAGCGCCTTCTTGCTTGATGACCGAAGAAACTACCTGCTCATCAACATAGTCGGCTTTGGTTCCGTTTCTGGTTTTAGACCATCCGACAAATACCTTCCCAAAGTATTTAAACTGGTTCTTTTGGATCTTCTGAGGAACACCCCATACAAAATATTCCTGCTCCATGTAACCTGTGCCGCCCATGGGGTTAAAGATCAATGAATAGGTCGGATTTCGATGCCAAACCGCATAAAGCGTCACTACCTGTCCCTGACGCGGTGCCAGTGTTGCAACCGCCTGCTCATCTTTTAAATCAATTGTTGTGGAGCCCTTTGTACGCGTCCAGCCGGCAAATGTGTAGCCGGTCTTCGTAAAGGTATTCAAGCTCAGCTTCTTCGACGTTCCGTAGACCATAACCTGATCATCCATGTTGCCTACGCCGCCGCTCGGGTCAAACTGAACCGTGTAGGTATTCCCTTTCCACTGAGCCGTAGCCACGACTTGACCGCCGGTGCAGAGATTCTTTACCCTATCGCCTGCTTTGTAGACCGTTCCGTTGATCTTCCATCCCGCAAAGCTGTAACCGGTGCGGGTGAAAGAACACGCGGGCAATGTCACCGTCGCGCTGTACATTGTACTGATATTAGCCTGCGTTCCGGTTCCGCCGTTTTCTTCAAAAACGATCGTGTAGGGATTTCCCTTCCACTGAGCGATTGCCACAACCTGCTCGTCGGTGCAGAGATTCTTCACCTTTTCGCCTGCTTTATAGACCTTGCTACCGATCTTCCATCCGGCAAAGCTACAGCCGGTGCGTGTGAACGAGCATGCGGGCAATGTCACCGTCTCGCCGTACGTAGTATTGACAGAAGACTGCTTTCCGGTTCCGCCATTTGCTGCAAAGACGATCGTGTAAGGATTGCCCTTCCACTGAGCCGTAGCCACGACTTGACCGCCGGTGCAGAGATTCTTTACCTTATCGCCTGCTTTGTAGACCGTTCCGTTGATCTTCCATCCCGCAAAGCTGTAGCCTGTGCGGGCGAACGAACAAACGGGCAATGTAACCGTCGCGCCGTACGTTGTACTGATATTAGCCTGCGTTCCGGTTCCGCCGTTTTCTTCAAAGACGATCGTGTAACTGTTCGCCTTCCACTGCGCGGTAAATGTTAATGTCGCTCCGTTCGTTGAAGTAAGGTTCTTTACGGAAGCTCCGTTTGCGTATGTCTTTCCGTTCCATTTCCATCCGGTAAACGAACTTCCGGTGTAGCTGAACGCGCATTTCGGCAGCGCTTTGGTCTCATCGTACTTCAACGTAATGCTCGACATCGTACCGGTTCCGCCATTTGCCGCAAAGGCGATCGTGTAGGTGATCGGTGTCCACTGCGCCGTAGCCACGACTTGGCCGCCGGTGCAGAGATTCTTTACCTTATCGCCTGCTTTGTAGACCGTTCCGTTGATCTTCCATCCCGCAAAGGTGTAGCCCGTGCGTGCGAACGAACATGCGGGCAATGTAACCGTCGCGCCGTAAGTTGTACTGATAGAAGCCTGCGTTCCGGTTCCGCCGTTATCTTCAAAGACGATCGTGTAGCTGTTCGCCTTCCACTGCGCGGTAAAGGTAATCGTTGCTCCGTTTGTAGATGTAAGGTTCTTTACGGAAGCTCCGTTTGCATATGTCTTATCATTCCATTTCCATGCGGTAAATGAGCTCCCGGCTTTGCTGAACGAACATTTCGGAAGTGTTTTCGTCTCATTGTACTTCACCGTAATGTTCGACATCGTACCGGTTCCGCCGTTTGCCGCAAAGGCGATCGTGTAGGTGATCGGTGTCCACTGCGCCGTAGCCACGACCTGGCCGCCGGTGCAGAGATTCTTTACCTTATCGCCTGCTTTGTAGACCGTATCGTTGATCTTCCATCCCGCAAAGGTGTACCCCGTGCGTGCGAACGAACATGCGGGCAATGTCACTGTTGCGCCGTATGTTGTACTGATATTAGCCTGCGTTCCGGTTCCACCGTTTTCTTCAAAGACGATCGTGTAACTGTTCGCCTTCCACTGCGCGGTAAACGTTAATGTCGCTCCGTTCGTAGAGGTAAGGTTCTTTACGGAAGCTCCGTTTGCGTATGTCTTATCATTCCATTTCCAGTTTGCAAACGTACTCCCGGCTTTGCTGAACGAACATTTCGGAAGCGCTTTTGTTTCATCATATTTGACGGTAAGTTTGGACATCGATCCGGTTCCGCCATTTGCTGCAAAGACGATCGTGTAGGTGATCGGTGTCCACTGCGCCGTTGCAGTGATTTTGCCGCTTGTTGCGAGATCCTTGACTTTATCTCCTGCTTTATAGACCTTGCTGCCGATCTTCCATCCCGCAAAGGTGTAGCCGGTGCGTGTGTACGAGCATGCAGGCAATGTCACCGTCGTACCGTATGTTGTACTGATAGAAGCCTGCGTTCCGGTTCCGCCGTTTGCTGCAAAGGTGATGGTGTAAGGATTGCCCTTCCACTGAGCCGTAGCCACGACTTGACCGCCGGTGCAGAGATTCTTTACCTTGTCGCCTGCTTTGTAGACCGTTCCGTTGATCTTCCATCCCGAAAAGCTGTAGCCTGAACGTGCGAACGAACATGCGGGCAATGTAACCGTCGCGCCGTATGTTGTATTGATGGGAGACTGTGTTCCGGTTCC
>JAFYZH010000003.1 GCA_017548765.1 Lachnospiraceae bacterium
GGATATGAAAAAAGCCCCCGGAGGGGCTTTTTGTTTGTGTTTATTGTAATTCAGCGTTAAATCACAGTGGTTTCGTACTTGACGGTGCGCTTACGACTTTTTGAATGTGGACAAAGCCTACGTCATTCATCGATACCCGGAACTGGAGGGTTTTGTTTTCGTCCGCAATTACGATGACCTGAGAATACGATTCTTCGTAAGGATCGTTATCACTTACGCGAATATCGTAGGCTCCATCCTTTACGGCCTCCACTTTTTCCCAAAAACTTCCACCCGCTGTGAGGGATCCGATCTGCTTGTCTCCGAAATATACATACATCGTCTTCGTAAGGCTTTCATCGGCCTCAACTCGAATTTCCATCGTTACTTTTTCAGGGTCTTTGGGCTTACACGCTGCCAGCACGTGCGCGGATATCAAAGCAAGCAGAAACAGGATTGCCAATTTTTTCGTTCGTTTCATTTTATATCCCCTTGATTTGGTTATGCGTCGGATTGTAATTCAGCGTTGTTTCTTTTCAAAAAATCGATATTTCTGCCGTAGTTTTGGGCAGTTTCCATGTCATTGGCCGCGAAGGCTTCAAAGAGGTCGGGCGGGATCTTGCCGGGTCTGGTCCGTTCGTAGATCGTCAGGTTCCAGCTGTGTTTGCACTTTTTGCAACGATAGATGAGCCAGACATCTACGGATTTGCCGTTGGCGTTCACGCGGAAGCGGCCGGAGTTCAAAAACTCCTGCTTCTTCCCGCAGCCCCCGCAACGGTGAAAGACCCGGATGCGGGTAGTCTCAGAAAGATTCAAGGCTCACCGGCGTGGCAAGTTTTTGATCGCGAAGGATCCTTTGAATGCTCTTCTCGGATAAGGAAAAGATCCGGGCCAGGTCTTTGGCGCTCGTGCCGGACAGGAAGGACCGGAAGATCCTTTCGTTCCGCTCGCGGAAGAATGCTCTGGCATCCGTGCCGCTTCCCCAAGCCTGTTTTTCCTTACATGGTATATAGATCAACTGACCGTTTACATACTGCTGAATCGTTTCTAATAATTCTCTGGGCAGAATGTCCTCTGCCTTGATATAGCTCATAATGTCCTCCTGTTTGATGTTTCTTTAGGATCCATCTGAGCTTACGATTCAATTTATTATAAGCTCAGATCACTGAGCGATAACATATCTGGTGGTCATAATACTATGCTCCTTTCTTATAAAAGCTTATCAATATGTATTATAAGACCTTTGCCTCTCTATTGCAATCTCAACTTTGATTTTAATCGTTCTTGCGCTTTACTGCTGCCGCGATCAGGCCGCGGAACAGAGGGTGCGCCTTATTCGGGCGGGATTTGAACTCGGGGTGCGCCTGAGTCGCCGCGAAGTACGGATGGCCTGTAACCTCGATCATCTCGACGATGTGTCCGTCCGGGCTGGTGCCGCTGATCTTCATGCCGGCTGCCGTAAGCGCCTCACGGTAGTCATTATTGACCTCGTAACGATGACGGTGACGCTCGCTGATCGACTCGCTTCCGTACAATGTGTACGCCACGCTGTCCGTCATCAGGCGGCAGGGGTAAGCGCCGAGGCGGAGCGTTCCGCCCAGGTTCTCCAAATGTGCCTTTTCGGGCAATATATGGATCATCGGATGGCTGCTCTCGGGATCGAATTCGGTCGAATTCGCGTCCGCATAGCCCAGCACATTCCGTGCAAATTCCACGATCGCCATCTGCATGCCGAGGCAGATGCCCAGGAAGGGAATGCCGTTCTCGCGCGCATACTTCGTCGCCAGGATCATGCCCTCTGTTCCGCGCTTGCCGAAGCCGCCCGGAACCAGGATGCCGTCCGCTTCCGCCAGTACCTGCGCGCAGTTTTCCTCGGTCAATGTCTCGGAGTCCACCCACAGTACGTCCACGTGGCTCTTGCAGGCGATGCCGCCGTGCTTCAAAGCCTCCGCCACACTAAGGTAGGAATCATGTAACTGTGTATATTTTCCGACCACGGCGATCTTCACCGTGTGTTCGGGATGTTTCAGATTGTCGACCAACTGTTTCCATTCGGTCAGGTCCGGCTCCGGCGCAGTCAGTTTCAGTGCCTTCAGCGCCACGTCTGCCAGATGCTCCTGCTCCATCACGAGCGGGGCCTCGTACAGATACTCCACGTCGAGGTTCTGGATGACATTTTCCACGGAAACGTTACAGAACAGGGCGATCTTCGCGCGGATATCGTCCGTCAGCGGATACTCCGAACGGCAGACGATGATGTCCGGGCGCAGACCCAGGCTCTGGAGCTCGCGGACCGAAGCCTGCGTGGGCTTCGTCTTCAGCTCGCCGCTGCAACGCAGGTACGGCACCAAGGTCACGTGGATATGAACGACGTCGCCGGGTTCGCGATCCGCACGGAACTGGCGGATGGCCTCCAAAAACGGCTGGCTCTCGATATCGCCCGTCGTACCGCCGACCTCGATGATGGCGATCCGGTTCTCATCTGGCGTCGCGCCCTTATAAAACCGGCTCTTTATCTCGTTCGTAATATGAGGAATGACTTGGACGGTACCGCCGCCGAAGTCTCCGTGACGCTCCTTCTGCAGGACCGCCTCGTAGATCTTACCCGTAGTCACGTTCGAGTTCCGGTTCAGGTTCTCGTCGATGAACCGCTCGTAGTGGCCCAGATCCAGGTCCGTCTCCGTTCCGTCTTCCGTCACATAGACTTCGCC
>JAFYZH010000017.1 GCA_017548765.1 Lachnospiraceae bacterium
CGGCGGCATACCGAGTTCCAATGCGTAGAGGAAATCTTCATCGGTGTGGTTGGCTTCCTCGTCGCCCTGTGCAAGGAGGGCTTCCTGTGCTGCGAAACGCTCACGCTGATCGATCGGGTCGTTCAGCTCGGAGTAAGCGTTTGCCATCTCCCAACCGTTCATGAAGAACTCGAAACGCTCTACGTAGTTCGGATCTTCCGGCTTCTTCTTCGTCAGAGGAGAAATCTCGATCGGATGATCCATAACGAAGGTCGGCTGGATCAAATGCTCTTCAACGAATTCTTCGAAGAAGAGGTTCAGGATATCGCCCTTCTTGTGGCGCTCCTCGAACTCGACGTGCTTCTCCTTAGCGATGGCGCGCGCCTCTTCCAGTGTGTGGATCTCGTTGAAATCCACGCCGGAGTACTGCTTAACTGCGTCCACCATGGTGATACGTGTGAAAGGCTTGCCGAGATCCATCTCGATGCCGTTGTATGTAATGGTCGTGGTTCCGAGCACTTCCTGTGCCAGATAGCGGTACAGGTTCTCGGTCAGATCCATCATGCCGTGGTAATCGGTATAAGCCTGGTAGAGCTCCATAAGAGTGAATTCCGGATTGTGACGGGTATCAACACCCTCGTTACGGAAAACACGTCCGATCTCGTACACACGCTCCAGACCGCCGACGATCAGTCGCTTCAGGTACAACTCCAGGGAAATACGCAGCTTCACATCCTCATCGAGCGCATTGAAATGCGTTTCAAAGGGTCTGGCAGCCGCACCGCCGGCGTTTTGTACCAGCATGGGGGTCTCTACCTCCATGAAGCCCAAACCGTCCAAATAACGGCGGATCGCGCTGATGATCTTCGAACGCTTCAGGAAGGTATCCTTAACTTCCGCGTTCATGATCAGATCCACATAACGCTGACGATAACGCATATCGGTGTTCGTCAGACCGTGGAACTTCTCCGGAAGGATCTGCAGGCTCTTCGAGAGCAGGGTCAATGTCTCCACGTGAATGGAGGTCTCGCCTGTCTTCGTGATAAATACATAGCCGGTCACGCCGATGATATCGCCGATATCCAGCTTCTTGAATTCCTTATACGGATCCTCACCCAACGAGTCTCTGGAAACATACAACTGGATGTTTCCCTTGAGGTCGCTGATGTTGGCAAAGGAAGCTTTACCCATGATACGTTTGGACATCATACGTCCGGCAACCGACACCGTTTTACCCTCATAAGCCGCTACATTGTCCTTAATGTCCGTCGAATGATCGGTAACGTTGTATTTGGTGATCGTAAACGGATCCTTACCGTTTGCCTGAAGTTCTGCAAGCTTCTCTCTTCTTACCTTAAGAAGCTGGTTAATGTCCACATTTTCTACGTTGGTTTCCTTTGTCTGCTCCGCCATAGTGACTCCTTATCCGATTATGATATTCATAATCTTGTATTCTGCTACTCCGTCGTCGGTCTCATAAGAGATCGTATCGCCGACCTTATGGCCCATCAGCGCACGTCCCAAAGGAGACTCGTTGCTGATCATCATAAGGCTGCTGTTCGCCTCGGTCGATCCGACGAGAGAAAACTCTAATTCTTCATCATATTCAAAATCATACAAAACTACCTTACAGCCGACGCTGACTTTATCCTTCTCGATATCCTCTTCGTCAACGACCGTAACGTTCTTCAGGAGTTTTTCAAGCTCCTCGATACGGGACTCGAGATCGCGCTGCTCATCCTTCGCTGCATCGTACTCAGCATTCTCGGAAAGGTCGCCCTGCTCACGCGCCTCTTTGATCTTCTGTGCAACCTCTTTTCTACGATATACTTTGAGGTTGTGAAGTTCCTCCTCATACTGTTTGAGGCCGCTGTAGGTAATGATCTTATTCTCTGCCATGGAAAACATCCTCCTGTAATTACACCGGATCTATGCCGGTATTTCCGGCGCTGACATAAACGGCCGCCGGACTGCGTATAAAACGTAAATCTTCTTATAGCGCTTTATACACATGTTTAGTATTATAGATAACACCTGTACAAATGTCAAGATGATTTTCTCGGAATTTCTTGCATTTTTAAGGCTTTTCACGCAGTCGTCCGGGATCGGAAAGTTCGGCCTTCACTTCCTGTCGAAAAGCCTCTATGAGCGCCGCCAGATCCTCCTTCGTCTCCGTCGCATTGACCCTGCGACGTAAGGACGTCGCGTGCGACAGTCCGGTCGTATACCAGGCCACATGCTTACGCATCTCCATCGGGGCAATGTATGCATCCTTATACTGCGCGAGCCGCTCCATATGCAGGAGCATCATGTCGCAGATCTCGTTGATATCCGGTCTGGGCGGTATGGGCTCCCCATTCAGTGCCGCAACGACCTCCCGGAACAGCCAGGGATTCCCCTGGACACCGCGCGCCAGCATAACTGCCTCGCAACCGGTGTGTTCACGACAAGCCAAAGCGTCCTGCGCGGAAAATATATCGCCGTTCGCGATGACGGGTATCGAAACTGCCTCTCGTACGCGGGCAATGCAGTCCCAGTCAGCCTTACCGCTGTAATACTGCTCCCGCAACCTTCCGTGCACCGCGATCGCCGCAACGCCGCAGTCCTCAGCGATCTTCGCGATCTCGACCGCATCCGCGCCGACCTTCACGTGCCCTGCCTCATCCCCGGCAAAACCTTTGCGCACCTTTACGGTGACCGGAACATCGCCCGCCGCCTGAACCATCGCAGTCAGGATCTCGCGTACCAACTTCGGCTCCTTCATCAGCGCGCTGCCTTCGTGGTTGTTCACGATCTTCGGCACCGGACAGCCCATGTTCAGGTCGATGATGTCGAAGGCTCCGCTTTCTGCCAGTTTCTTCGTCTCGCTCGCCAACACCTCCGGCTCCGAGCCGAAGAGCTGGATCGCGATGGGATGCTCATCCGGATCCGCGTCCAGTAGTTGTTTCGTATTCGTATTTTTAAAAAAAAGAGCCTTGGCGCTGACCATCTCGGTATACGTCAGACCGCATCCCATCTCACGGCAAATGCCGCGAAATGCCCGGTCTGTCACACCGGCCATAGGGCCCAGCGCCACAGGCGTTTTCACTATGATATTTCCGATGGATAAACTCATGGTTTCTCCTTACACTTCATCCAGACCCATATCCATAAAAACGATCTTATAAAAGGTCTCCAGCGCCGCGAACAGCTCGCGGTTCTCCATGCGGTAACGGTTGATATACAAGCCCGCACTGATCTCGTCGTATAAATAATCGTTTTCATCCGCATACGAAGAAAGATTCAAGTTTCCCTCTTCGTCAAACGACATCAGGAAGATACCGCCGCATTCCTCGGTGAATGCAACGCTTAGGATCTTGATATCATCTTTTACATTATCCGGCATACGGGAAAACCGGGGATCCAGAAAATACTTCTGGGTGTAGGAATTCGCAGCGCACATGATCACGTCGCCGTTTTCATTCTGCTTTGCTACGCCTTCCAGGTTCGAATTCTCCTGCATATCATTTATCTCCTCATCTCCACTTTACGATCAGGATCGCGCTGATGATCCCCAGTAAAAACAGAACACAGGATATCACGCCGCCGATCATGCGATGCAGACGCTGGCGCTGCCGCTCGCGTCCGGTCGCCTCCGAAAACAAATTACGATATAATGTGATCCATCCCGAGATCAAAAACAGCGGACAGAACAAAAAGAAGAAATATTCAGTATCCACGGCCAGCAACACGCCCATAACGATCACCGCGACGCACGCCAGTTCCAGCGTAACGTCCATATGACGGCGCCTGCGTTTCCCGATGGACGAAATGGTTCCGTAGCCCATGGGACTCCTTTCCTATGTCGATATCACAGAGTTCTAATGGCAGACATTTGCCGAAAAGGCTTATACCTCGTCGAGATTACCCAGGGTAGCGACCATGATCGCCTTGATCGTGTGCATACGGTTCTCTGCCTCGTCAAATACAACAGATGCAGGTCCTTCGATGACTTCGTCGGTCACCTCGTTACCGCGTACTGCAGGCAGGCAATGCATGAAGATGGTATCCTTCTTTCCGGAAGCATCCATCAACTTCTGGTTTACCTGGTACGGGGACAGAAGGGCAACTCTCTCCGCTGCCTTATCCTCCTCACCCATGGAGCACCAAACGTCTGTGTAGATCACATCAGCGCCCTCTACGGCTGCAGTATCTTCTGTGATGGTCAGGGAACCGCCGGAAACCTTCGCGTAATCCCGGCAGAGCTCGACCAGATCCTCTTTCGGCCAGAGCGCCTTCGGGGCAATGATCACACAGTGCAGACCCATCTTCGTGCAACCGATCATCAGGGAATTCGACATGTTGTTTCTGCCGTCGCCGACAAAAACGAACTTCTTACCTGTGATGTCGCCGAATACCTCACGCATGGTGAGGAAATCCGCCAGGATCTGTGTCGGATGATAGTCATCTGTCAGGCCGTTCCATACCGGAACTCCCGAATATTTCGCAAGCATTTCAACGGTCTCGTGGGAAAAACCACGGAACTCGATGCCGTCAAACATACGTCCTAAAACACGCGCGGTATCCTTGACATTCTCCTTCTTACCGAACTGGATCTCGTCCTTACCAAGATACTCGGGATGCGCGCCTTCATCGATCGCTGCTACGGTAAAAGAACAACGTGTACGTGTCGATGTCTTCTCAAACATAAGGGCGATATTCTTCCCCTTCAGACTGGTTCCGAGAATGCCCGCTTTTTTCTTAGCTTTCAAATATGCTGCCAGGTTCAGGAGATAATCGATCTCCTCCGCCGTGAAATCCTTAAGAGTCAAAAAACTGCGACCTTGCAAATTCAAATGTTTCATGGGAAGATCCCCCTTTCTCGTACGGGCTTTTCCTAGCCATTCACCCCCGTACATATCTCTCAAAAAATGAAAATATACGTTTCTGCTCTTACAAGAGAAACGTATATTCCATCTTAGTAAATTATCTGTCACTTGTCAAGTGGTAAAAATCTTTTTCTTACTTTTTCGAATAGAAAACATGGTTGCCGATGATCAGGTATACCTTGAAGTTCGGCCACTTATTATTTGCGTTCGCACTCTTCAGGTTACAGAAGAAGATCAGACCGCCGATATTGTTATATCCGGCGCATGCCTGATAAGCTGCGTCGTAGCAGGACTGCAGGTGCGGATCATTCGAAGTGTTCTTCTCGGCAAGCCAGATATCCAGCTTCGAGATACCATTCTCGTCGCGCTTCGCTACGCTGAACTGTCCGGGCGCATAAGCCACGCCGGTCAGTGTATTACCCCAGTGTCCGGAAATAAGTCGGTTCAGTACGACATTTGCCACGGCCAGTTTTCCTTCTGCAGGCTCATGGCCGGCTTCCAGACGAACCAGGTATGCCAACAGGCGGATATCGTCAGACGACAGGTACACAGGTGTACGGTTCGGCGTGCCGCTTGCGATGTAACGGTCAATGGTATCAAAGGCCGGATCACGTCCCGGCTGCGGCTGCGGCTGTGTAGGTGCCTCGGTAGGTGCCTGTGTCGGAGCCTGTGTGGGCGCCTCAGTCGGTGCCTGAGTAGGTGCCTCGGTAGGCGCCTGTGTCGGAGCCTGTGTCGGAGCCTGCGTAGGTGCCTCGGTAGGTGCCTGCGTCGGAGCTTCGGTCGGACGCGGAATAACGTCTACGAAGAACTGTGCGGTAAATGAACCATAGATCACCGTGAAAGGTATCTTTCCGACGACTAACGGAACACCGACGAGTTCACATGCCCATGCAGTCGGGTTCTTCGTTGTGTGTCCGTCTTTATAAAGCAGGACGATCTCGATCTCGTTAACGGAAACGGTATCGCCTTCATATTTTGTCGAACCGATATAACGGGCAGACATATCCACGATGGTGCGTGCTGCTTCGGCAGCTGCTTCCTTCGCCGCCTGCTCCGCTTCCGCCTTCAGGCGGGCTGCCTCTGCGGCCAGTCTGGCCTCTTCGGCTTTACGTGCCTCTTCTGCCTTGCGGGCAGCTTCAGCTTTACGGGCTTCCTCAGCCTTACGCGCTTCTTCAGCGAGGCGTGCTGCCTCCTCTGCTGCGCGAGATTCTTCTTCACGGTTGATCTCTTCGATCGAAACGCCGACGCCGGATCCGACATCGATCGTTACATAATCGGCGCTTGCATAACAAGTCTTGCCTTCGTAAACCGTCTGTACCCAGCCTCCGCATTCGGGGATACCCGTAACGGGCAATGTATCCGCAAGGGATACCTTACACAAAGCACGGGCTTCCACGCTCGGCTCTGTACGCAGGAACAATTTCTCGGCGCGTACAAAAAGGCGCATATCGGAAGGCAATGTCAAAAGCTGTGCACCATAATAGATATAAGATGCGTCTACCCAACCGATGACCTCGCCGGACTCAATGTATGCATATCCGTCGATCATGGTCTTCAGAACGCCGCCGTTATTCGGGTACAGGCGTCCTACTACGTTCTCACTTCCCGGAGCCTCACGAACATTCAGATAGTTATCAACGCGGTCCGGATTTACATAAAACGTCGTGTCAAGCAAACGATGGATGGTCGCGTTATAAAGCTCGAGGCGCTGTCTTTCGATCTCTTCGGCAGAGATCGTAGCCGCTTCTTCCGTGTAATCTTCTTCACCGATGATCTCATCCATTTCGGAAGGGATCTCGATATCCGTCGGAAGGTCGACCTGCGTCGTCGGCTCAGTATAAGGCTCATCCGGCAACGTTTCCTCTTCAGGTTCTGTGGGGTCTTCTACTGCTTCCCAGAAACGCTCTGCTCCGAAACCTGCCAGGACCAGTGAGTAATCATCGGGTCCGTACAGGAAGGAGTAGGACTGTTCATCATCGAGTGTCGTCAGATCTCTAGCATATGCAGGCCAGGATGTCACTTTCAGAGCTTCGACTTTCACCCGGGAATCCGGTAAAACACGGACGTTCATCTGTGAAGCCAACAGGCTCGTCGTCTTCTCATGCAAAGCATCGGCCGCTGCGTAGTATTTTTCGGTTGCGATCACGGACGGAGAAACGTCCTCTTTCGCTGTATCGCTTGATTGCGTATTCGTTACATTCGGTGAAGAACAAGCGGAAATGCAGTAAGAAACCAAAAAAAGGCATGCGAAAAGAGTGGCGAGCAGACGAAGTGTCCTCATCGCGCCACCGGCTTTGTGCGCATGTTTGAAATTCTTGTGTTTCACCATAATCATCTCCGTAAACGCGACAGCTCTCTGCTCATTGTAATACTTTCTTCACAATTAAGCTGCCGGAGGGGCATAATTCCCTCTTTAAATGCCTTGACCCCTGATTTTGCGTACACTAAACCAGGGCAAAACAAAATGTTACAAATATGTTACGAAATGAGTATAGCACTTTTTCGGCGCTTTGTCAACACCCCCCACTTTTTCGGCCTTTTGGCGGGTATTTTGTCTCTCAGTCGCCACTTTTATGGGTAAAATAATGCAGAGGTCCCGCTCTTTTTTGAGAGAACCTCCGCTCTTCTATCTTCTCTGTCTGGCCGCCTCGAACAGCACGACCGCACTCGCGATCGCCGCATTTAAGGATTCGATGGAGCCGTCCATCGGTATCCGGATATGCTGTCTGCAGGCATCCAGGACCGCCTCCGACACTCCATGCGCTTCATTCCCGATCACGATCGCTGTGGCCTCTTTATACGATACCTTCGTATAGTCCTCGCTTTGCTTCAGCGAGGTCGCATAACAACGGATCCCGCTGTCCTGCATCTTCTTTATCAAGCCCGCCAGATCGCTGCACCTCCGATGCGGCATCCGGAAAATCGAGCCCATCGTCGAACGCACTACCTTCGGGTTATACAGGTCGACTGTCTCAGCCGACATTACGATCTCGCTCACCCCGGCCGCCTCTGCCGTACGGAAAATGGTTCCCAGATTCCCTGGATCCGCGATCCCGTCGAGGATCAGATAGAGCCCTGCCTTCCCTTTCTTCTCGGGAAAAACCTCCGGCATCCGCACGATCGCGAGCACGCCCTGCGGCGTCTGCGTATCGCAGGCGGCATCGAACACACGGTCCGCGACCACTTCATAACTCACACCCTCGAACAATGCTTCGTATTTGCCTATCTCCTCTTTCCGGAACCTCTCCGAAACGTAGGTCTTCAGAAGAAGCTTCTTCGGCACCTCGGAAAACAGGCGGACACCCTCCACCACGAACGACTTATCCTTTTCGCGGGCAGACGCCTTCCGCTGCAGAAGCGAAATATATTTCATTTGTGCATTGGCCGATGATGTAATCATTCTTTACTCCTGCTTCTCTTTGGGCTTAACTTTCTCTTTAACTTCTTTCTTAGCGTTCTGAGCCTGCTTCTCTGCTTCAAGTTTATCCGCACGCTCTTTTTTGATCTTCGCGAGTTCTTCCTCTGTCAGGTTCACATGCGGCACGAAAAGCTTCTTCTTTCCGACCAGAACATGTCCCGCGATGATAAATGCCAGGCCGGCAACAAATAATACTGCGGACAATGCCTGTGAAACCGGGATACCGGTCGAACCGATCTTCAGCTGGTCACTTCGGATGCCTTCGATCCAGAAACGACCTGCCCCGTATAACAAAAGGTAGAAGCCAAACAACTCTCCTTTAAACTTTCTGTGTTTGCGATACAGCACCATAAAGGTAAATGCCAGCATGTTCCACGCGAATTCATAAAGGAAGGTCGGGGCTACCTGTGTATAGGTCCCTGCCAGTTCCGGCAGGCGCTCCTGCATATCCTTCGCCAACATCGAAACGTATTCTACATTTACCAGGTTGTTGTTGAGCCGCATGGCGAACAGGCCGTCCGACACGCCGCCGAACACCTCGCAGTTGAAGAAATTACCCCAACGGCCGATCGCCTGGCCCAGGATCAGACCGATCACGCCCATGTCCACCATTTGGAGAAAATGACGTTTCTTTACCTTCGTGAAGACAAGCATCGTAACGATGGCTGCGATCGCTCCACCGTAGATCGCCAGTCCGCCCTGACGCAGGTTCAGGATCTCCAAAAGATGATCTTTATAATAGTCGAACTCAAAGGCGACGTAATAGAGGCGAGCCCCGAGGATGCCGAACAGGACACCATAGATGATATAATCATAGTAATCCTCCGGGTCATCCCCCTCGATGGTGCCCAAATGCTTCGCCACGAAGAATCCTGCGGCCAGTCCGATCATGATCATGATCGCATATAAACGTATCTCCACACCGAAGATGGTGAACCCCTGCGGCAAATGTTCGATATTTATCCCAAGATGGGGAAAACTGACGTCTGTCATGTTTCATTCTCCTTCACGCGGTGTCATACTGCCAACACCGTCTTTCACATTTTATCAAAGAACGCCCAATTCTTCAAGGATTATTGTTGTACTTTCTTCTTTCTTTATGCTATAATAAGGCGGACGCGCCATAGCGTCAGTTTAAAGGAGTTTATCAGATCATGAAATTAGGAATCGTCGGTTTGCCGAATGTCGGCAAGAGTACTTTATTTAATTCACTTACAAAAGCAGGCGCAGAAAGCGCGAACTATCCTTTCTGCACGATCGATCCGAACGTCGGCATCGTTCCGGTCCCGGATCCTCGTCTGGGCCAGCTCGCTGCCCTCTACGACTCTGCGAAGATCACGCCCGCCGTTGTCGAGTTTGTCGATATCGCCGGCCTGGTGCGCGGTGCATCGAAGGGCGAAGGCCTGGGCAACCAGTTCCTGGCAAATATCCGTGAGGTCGACGCGATCGTTCACGTAGTCCGCTGCTTCGACGACACGAATGTCATCCACGTGGAAGGCAGCGTCGATCCTGCGCGTGACATCGAGACCATCAACCTCGAACTGATCTTTGCGGATCTGGAAGTTCTGGAGCGCCGCATTTCCAAGACCGGTAAGAGCGTCATGGGCAATAAATCCCTCGCGAAGGAACTTGAGAGCCTGAAGAAGCTCAAAGAGCATCTGGAAGGCGGCAACATGGCGATCACACTACAGCCGGCCGATGAAGACGAAGCAGCTCTCTTCGCTTCCCTGAATATGCTGACCGGCAAGAAGGTCATCTACGCGGCAAATGTCGATGAAAGCGCATTGGCCGATGACGGTGCTTCCAACCCGTACGTAGCAAAAGTCCGCGAGATCGCGAAGGCTACCGGCAGCAGTGTATTTGTCATCTGCGCGCAGATCGAACAGGAGATCGCCGAGCTCGATGACGAGGAAAAGAAGATGTTTTTGGAGGAGCTCGGACTGTCCGAGTCCGGTCTGGAGAAACTGATCGCTGCGAGCTACGAGCTGCTCGGACTCATCAGCTACCTGACCGCAGGCCCGACCGAGACCCGTGCATGGACCATTACCCGCGGAACGAAGGCTCCGCAGGCGGCCGGTAAGATTCACTCCGATTTCGAGCGTGGTTTCATACGCGCCGAGGTCGTAAACTATCAGGACCTGTTGGATTGCAAGACCTACAACGCTGCAAAGGAAAAAGGTCTGGTCCGTCTGGAAGGTAAGGACTACGTCGTTCAGGACGGCGATGTCATCCTCTTCCGCTTTAACGTATAAGGAGGTTACTTATGAACACATTTGATAAAGATGA
>JAFYZH010000018.1 GCA_017548765.1 Lachnospiraceae bacterium
ATGGTGAAGGATCATCGTACGGGCGCTTCCATCGGAAACGCGCAGACCGTCCTGGACGGACGCCTGGATCTCTTTATCAGCGCATATCTGAAGTGGATCAAGACCGGCGAAAAAGACGGCGACACTTCCGATATCGATTGACCGGGATCGAAAGAATAACCAGAAAGAAGTTAATTACAATATGGGCAGATATTTCGGAACCGATGGTTTCCGCGGAGAAGCAAATGTCACACTGAACGTGCAGCATGCATTTATGGTCGGACGTTTCTTAGGCTGGTATTATCAGCGCGAGAAGAAGGCAGCCGACGGCGAGCGCGTGAAGATCGTGATCGGTAAGGATACCCGTCGATCCAGTTATATGTTTGAGTACAGTCTCGCTGCAGGCCTTACCGCCTCGGGCGCAGACGCGTACCTTCTGCATGTAACGACTACTCCTTCGGTCTCTTATGTAGTAAGAACTGAGGATTTTGATGCGGGCGTGATGATCTCCGCCAGCCATAACCCGTTCTATGACAACGGCATCAAGCTGATCAACGGACGCGGTGAGAAGATGGAGGAGAGCGTGCTCGCCCTCATCGAGGATTACATTGACGGATGTCTTACCGTGGACGGCGTTTCCTATCCGGAACTGCCGCTCGCGACGAAGGACGGCATCGGATTTACCGAGGACTACGTGGCAGGAAGAAACCGCTATGTCGGCTACCTGATCTCCCTGGCTACCCGCTCTTTTAAGAATATGCGCGTGGGCCTGGACTGTGCGAACGGTGCATCCTGGACCACTGCAAAAGCGGTATTTGACGCGCTCGGCGCGAAGACCTACGTGATCAATGCGCAGCCGAACGGCCTGAACATCAACGAGAATGCGGGTTCGACACATATCGAAGGCCTGCAGGAACTGGTGCGTTCAGAGGGGTTGGATGTCGGCTTTGCGTACGACGGTGACGCGGACCGCTGCCTTGCGGTCGACGAAAACGGAAACGTGATCGACGGAGACCTGATCATGTATATCTGCGGCCGCTACATGAAAGAACGCGGCGAACTGGATAACAACTGTGTCGTTACGACGCTGATGAGCAATATCGGCCTGTATAAAGCATTCGACGAGATCGGTATCTGCTACGAGAAGACGGCCGTCGGCGACAAATACGTTTATGAGTCCATGCAAAAGAACGGACACCGCATCGGCGGAGAACAGTCCGGACATATTATATTTTCCAAGTATGCGACCACCGGCGATGGTATATTGACCAGTTTGAAACTGATGGAAGTCATGCTGGAGAAGAAGATGCGGCTGTCGGAACTTGCGAAGCCGGTAACGATCTACCCGCAGTGCCTGAAGAACCTGCGTGTGAGCGATAAAAAGGCGGCGCAGGAGGATCCCCGCGTGAAGGAAGCCGTGAAGAGCGCGGCAGATTACCTGGGGGACAATGGACGCGTTCTGGTGCGTGAGTCCGGAACGGAACCGCTGATCCGCGTTATGGTGGAAGCTTCGACGGATGCGATCTGCACATCCTGTGTAGATGCGATCATCGATGTGATCAAAGCCTGCGGTTACGAGCAGACTTGATCAGACGGTTTTGGTGTAACATTTTCGCGTCAGCGAAAGAATGAGGTGCTTTATGGAAAAAGACAAATTCCTGCAAGAGATCGAAGAGCGGATCGAAAAACTGGACTTCATCAAGCCCGGTATGTTCCCGAAGATCGATCTTTATATGGATCAGGTCACAACTTTCATGGACAGTCATATGAAGAATTCCAAGCGGAATGAAGATGACAAGATCCTGACGAAGACCATGATCAACAACTATGCCAAAAATGATCTTTTTCCTTCACCGGAGAAGAAGAAATATACCAACGATCATATGTACATCCTGACGCTGGTGTATTATCTGAAGAGCCTTCTTTCGATCAGCGATACGCAGACACTTCTGAAGCCGATGACCGACCGTTACTTCGGCGGCAAGTCGAAGGACCTGTCCATGGAGGAGATCTACAATTCGATCTACCGCATGTGCCGTCAGCAGCACAAAAACTCTTCGGAGACCTTCGAGTATGCCTTCGATCTCTCGACCGAAGCGTTCAGTGATCTGGAGCTTCCGACAGATGAAAAAGACTACCTGCAGGTGCTTTCCTACATCTGCGTGCTCGGTTTTGATGCATATCTGAAGAAGACCGTCATCGAGATGCTTTTGGATCGGTTGAAGGTCCAGGAGGAACTGGAGGAGAAGAAACTTCAGGAAGCGAAGAAAGAAGCGAAGAAGTCGAAAGACAATTCAAATAAAAATCAGCAATAAAATACCATTCATGTCCATCGGACACGAAAAAGGCCGCCCGCGAATGTGCTTCGCGGGCGGCTTGTTTTATAGGTCGATATTTAAGCGCCGATCTCACGTAAGTGAAGGATGGCGTCGTTTGCGATCAGGCATTCAAAATGCTCTTTCGCGTAGGATTCGAATACGAAATTCTCGCGGCTCACGATCTTGCCGAACTCCTGGAAGATGCTGCAGGTGGAGTTCACTGCATGTGCAGTCGCGCCGACCGTGTGCATCAGGAGATAGTAAGCGCTCTCGGGCGCCGGGGATTTATACAGCGAGTTCTTACCGGGATAAGGACCGGAGCAGACTGCTGCGCGGCAGGCGTCGTCAAACGAGTTGAAACGGAAGACGAACAGCATATCCTGCGTGAGCGTAGGCTCGGGAGCAGGACCGGGCTTTCCGGTCTTCGTGCGTGTCCCGTGTGAGGCACGTCCCTGTTTCGTGTCCGCAGGTACCGGCTTCTTTCCTTCCTGCGCAGTTGCAGGAATCGCGGTGTCGCGGGGCTCGGCTTTCTGCATGCCGTCCGCGGCTTCCGCACCGACCGCATCGGTGATATCCTTACCGGTGCTCAGGTCGACTGCCTTCGCTCCGGACAGGTTGCGAAGCTTCGAGATCAGGTTTTTAAACGGGGTGAAGAATTCATTACCCGAGGAGCCTTTCACCAGGTAGTTCATGAAGTGGTCGAAGGACTGGGATGCGTCGGCATCCTTCGTGATATCCGCGCCGTCCACGAAGATCGAGAAGGAGGCGGTCGCCTCGCCGTTCTCTTTTAACTGACGCATGAATTCCTCGATCTGTGCATGGTTGGGATCCGGTTCGCCTTCGTTTTGCGGCTTCATATAATCGAATTCGATGACGTGTGCGGAGATATCGTCTGCTTTCTCTTCCGGGGTATCTTCGTCGGAGTCACCTTCGTTTTTGAAGACTTCGTTCAGACCGGCGATACCGTCCTCGTCCGAAAGACTCTCAAACGGAGCCTCGTTGTCGGAGTCGTCCGGTGAATAGAAAACCTCCTCGTCGTCTTCATCATAGTAGTTTTTATAGGCCTGTTCCTGGATGAACGGGGAGAAGGTCGCATAGCGGGGATCGGTCTCCTCGAATTCATCGGAAAATGTATAGATCAGCTCCACGCCGCCGTCCGCCTTCGGGATGATCTCGGTGCGCATGCCTTCGTCGGCCGGTTCGAACTCCAGTTCGATCCGCGCGCGGAACAGGATCTCACGCAAAAAAGAGGCGGTCGTCGCATTCCCATATCGCAGATCCTCGAGACGGACGCCGAGTGTCTGAAGTTCTTTTTTTGAGATGCTTACGGAAAAGCCGTTATCGTTTTCTTTTACAAACTTCATAAGTCCCATAGTCCGCGTCGCCTGAAACAGTCGACGTCGGCAGCCTCCTTTCGTGTATAATGGTGACCCGTCAGGGTCGAGCTTTCTCGTTTTGTCTATTATAGTGGATGGAGACAAAAAAGTAAAGGGTAAAATCTTACGATTTTCTGATACTGTCGGCCCCTCATTTTCCGCGGACAATGCGTGTCGCAAAGTACATAAATTGTGTAATTATGAGAAACAATATTCAAAGTTGGAAACATTTGGAATATTCCTTGACCTGAAAATCTTTGTGTGATATGTTTTATTCAACCCGAATTCCAGCAGAAGGAAGGAGTGATAGAATTTGTATTTGCCGGTAGAGGAATGCGACTTTTTCAGTGCGTACGAGCCATTACGCAGGATGGGTCACGGAGGGAGAAACGGCGTTCTTTTGGCGCGGAGAAAAACGGATCGTGTACTTTGCGCCGTGAAACTTTTCGCCGAAGAGGACCGCGCGGCGGCCATACACGAGGCACGCATCCTGAACGGTCTGTACCATCCTGCCATCCCTGTGTTCTACGGACTGACACCGATCCGCAGGCGGGGACCGTACGGCCCCGGTTACGGTCTGGTCATGTCGTTTATCCCGGGTGTCCCGCTCTCAACGGCAGTCGGAGACGGCCTTACACCGGATACCGCGGTTTCCTACGCCATGCAACTGTGTGAGGTGCTTGCATACCTGCACGGCCTGCCCGAGCCGGTCCTGCATCTGGATCTGCAACCGCAGAACATCCTCGTCAACGAGTATGGCCGTCTGTTTCTCGTGGATTTCGGAAGCTCCGATTCATCATCCACGACTGCTTCAGCCACGGAACGTTTCGGAACGCCGGATTTTGCGGCTCCGGAGATCTATCGTCCCGGAAGACTCGACGCAGGCGCCGACCTTTACTCGGTCGGGATGTTGCTGTATTACATGTTGACGGGAGCGACGGCGGACATGAGCTCGCCGATCATGCTTGGGACATGCTTTGAGGAGATCTGCCGCAGGGTCAGCGACCGCGAGGCAGGGGAGATGCTGGCGGAGATCATTTGCCGCCTGTTGTATCCGACGCCGTTTTTGCGATGCTACGATGCGAAGACGCTGAACCATCGGTTGGACCGTGTCCTGAGCCGGCTCCGGGGCGGTGTTTCGAAGCAGCCCGCGACCGAAGCGGCCGCGCGGGATCCGAGGATCGTGAACGTCGGGATATGCGGCGTGAGCGCAGGGATCGGAGTGACCCATGTGGCATTGACCTTAAACGAAGCATTCCGGCGAAAGACGAACGACGGGCGCATCGCGGGAAACAGGGGCGAATGTAACCTGCATGTGACGGATTACGGCGTGGCTTCGCCGGACGGGGTACGCAGGATGTGCGAGCAGACGGACTGCCAGATCCTGCTGTCCGGGATGCAGACGTGGCAGCGGAGCGCCTACCGGGCGGCCGCCTCGATGCTTCCGGACAGCGCCATTTTCCTGTTCAATTTCGGCGACGGGAAGATGTTTCGCGGATTTGTTTCCAATCTGGCGGAACCGGAGGCGAAACGAAGCCTGCGGGTGCCGTACATCTCGGACCCGTATTATGCTTCAAGTGATGTGGAGTCCTTTGCATCGGACGTGTATTCGATGGTACTGCGGTCGCAGATGCACTTGGAAAATGAAGGGAGACTGTATCGGTAGATTCGGCGCAGACTTAAGGCATGTCTGACGGGGGAAGTCGTGTTGCCGAAGCGTGGTCTTGCAGGCTGGCGGATGAATAATATATCACGTTCATGCATTCGTACCGTCCGCCCAGCCGCAAAGACACGGAAGGGAGTAAAGAAGGGATATCAGAAAAGGAGGATCGATGTGCAAAATACTTATCAGGGGAGAAAAAGTATGGCTTATCGAGAGATATTGACCGAGTTAAAAGAGTTGCAGGCGAAGGGGATCGTCCTGGAACTGAACGGGCGGACCTCTTATCCGGAGGCGATCGCGCGGGCGCATTGCGTATGTGAGTCGAAGGGGACGTACGGCATCATGCGTGACTACATCATGAGTGAAGAAAACAAAACGCTTCAGGAGGTTCATTTCGACTATGTGAAGAACCCGAAGTGGTAGGATCATGGGGAGGGTAGAGCGATCGTGCCGGGCAAATGCATACCACATCCGATCGGTCTATAAGTGGAGGGATATCCTGCGGGAATAGCAGGGAATAGCATTTACATTTCGTCTTGGTTTCGATATAATAATAAGAGAGTCATATCATCATTATTCGGAGGTGGAAGGATGCCCATGCAAACGGATCCGCAAAACCGCGACGAAATCGAACGATCAAACCAGACAGAAGAGCTTTCGGGGATCGACACCGAGTCGGTCGTTTCGGAGGCTGAAAGCGATATAGAGCGGGAACAGTTGAGTAGTTCGACCATTCCGCCGCAGACGACGGTCCCTAAGAAGGTGATCATCATCGCGGCGGTCGTCGGCGTACTTTTGATAGGTGCGCTCCTGTTCCTCGTAGCCGAGATGTTCGGCCCCAGTAAGAAGCGTATTTCGCCGGAGGATTATTTCAAGACGGCGAAGGGGATCCCCGTGATCCTGAATACGTCACTCGCCGAACAGCGCGGCTATCGCACCGAGAAGAGCATCTACATTCCGATCAATATGCTGGCGGATGTGGACTCGCACTATTATCATGACACGTCGCTCGGGGAAGTCCTCTACGCGACGCCGACAAAGGTCCTGTCGAAGCCTATCGTAGAAGCGAAGAAATCGGGAGAGGGTAAACTGACGGCGTTAGATGGAAGTGATGCCGCCTTTTTATCCGTGGACGGCGCAGTATACGCCGACATCGAGATCGTGCGCGAGTGGTCGCCGGTCGAGATCGACCTCCTTTCGGACCCGGAGCGACTTTGGATCCGCACGGACACGAAGGCGAATTATAAGAAGACGACTGTGAAGAAGAACTCGGCTCTGCGGGACGATGCAAATAATAAAGGCTCGATCCTGGAAGATCTGACCGTCGGCGAGAGCGTTTACGTGCTCGGCGAGCAGGGCGGATTTACCGAGATATTTACCGAAAAAGGTTACACCGGATTTGTTAAGAAGAATGCACTGGAAACGGCAGGGGAAGCGGTGGCACTCACCGAAAAGAGAGCGCCGGCCTATAACGGGCACGGGATCGATGGTCCTGTCTGCATGATCTGGCATCAGATCTTCGAAGGCAGTGCAGAAACACAGACGGAGCGTTTTGAGAAAGCGATCGCGAAGACGCCCGGGGTCAATGTGGTCTCCCCGACCTGGTTTTCATTGGCCGCGGAAAACGGAGCGATCACGACGTTCGGAGACCCGTCCTACGTCGAGGCGGCGCATAAGCGCGGCATCAAGGTGTGGGGCCTGGTCGATAACTTCAACAAGCAGGTGGATAACCTGAAGGTGCTTTCCGATCACAATGCGCGTGCAACGCTGATCGCGTCGCTTATGGAAGAGGCGAGGCGTACCGGCCTGGACGGCATCAATGTCGACTTTGAGTCAAACAGCACGGGCCTCGGCGGCCTTAGTAAGGCCTGCGGCATCCACTTCATCCAGTTCCTCCGTGAGCTGGCCATCGAGTGTGATAAGGCCGGACTTACGCTTTCTGTCGACAACTACGTGCCCATGTCCTACAACGAGTTTTACCATCGTGACCGTCAGGCAGAGTGCGTGGATTACGTGATCATCATGGGCTATGACGAGCATTACGGCGGCAGTGATCCCGGCTCGACGGCCTCCATTTCCTTCGTGACGGACGGCATCCTGAACACACTGAAGCAAGTTCCGGCATCGAAGGTCATCAATGCGGTGCCTTTCTACACGCGTCTATGGAAGATGACGCCGAAGGATCTGGCTTCACCGAATGCGAAGATCATCGAGGATTATTCGCTGGGGATCGGCCCCTACGCTTTGAGCAGTTCCGCTCTGGGCGCGGAAGCAGTGAATAACATCCTGGTGGAGAATAACCTGACACCGAAATGGCTGGAAGGTGAGAAGCAGAATTACGTGGAATATTCCAGCGAAGGCTGCTATTACAAATTGTGGATCGAGGATGCGAAGTCTATGGAGCCTCGTATCTCGATCATGAAGAGCCAGCAGTTAGCCGGCATCGCTTGCTGGAAACTGGGTCTTGAAAGCACGTCCCTCTGGAACGTGATCAACGAGGCTTACGGCCGCTAAACGATAGATATTAACCTGGTCCCCCTTGCCTTAGTGCAAAAGGTTTACGCTTATGCAATTCTATCTGACTTTATTTATCCTGTCGGTCCTCCTTACGTTTTGTTACATTTTTAAGTGGAACCGAAGGTACAGTGTTTATTTTACCATCCTGTTTTGTATCATTCCGGTAGCTTGTTTCGGCTACCTTCAGCAGGCATGGGCAGAAACGAAAGAGGGAGCCCTGATCGGCCTGAAACTGTCCTATTCGGGCGGTTGCTTTTGTACGCTTGCGATGGTGCTGAGCATCGTCCAGTTGTGCAAATTCCGCCTGAAGAAGATCTATCGGTCGATCCTTTTGGTGGGCTCGATCCTGTTCTATCTGTTGGTGCTGACGATCGGACATTTTCCGATCTATTACAAGACCGTTGCTTTCGTGCAGGAAAACGGGCGGTCGATCCTTCAAAAGGAATATGCTTTCGGGCATTTTCTGTTTGTGCTTTGGATCTTTTTCCTGATGGTGCTCAGTATGACCGGCATCCTTCAGGGTTATCATCGCAGATCGGAGGTATCGCGTAAAACAACGCTGATGTTGTTCTCGATGGTGCTGATCTGCATGGTGTCCTATTATCTGGACAGAAAGGCTTCGCTCGGAGTCGAACTGATGCCGCTCGGCTATGTTTTCGGACAGATCGTTTTCCTGATCATCGCAGACCGGCTCGTGCTGTATGACGTGAACGACACGGTCATCGATGTGTCGCTGAAGCGCGGGGATGTCGCCGTTATTTCCTTCGACCGTAAACGGCGTTTCTTGGGATGTAATGAAACGGCGATCCGGTTCTTCCCGGAACTCGACGGTTCCATCATCGACGAACCGCTGCGCATGACGAACAACTATGTCAGTCGCGATGCCGATAAGAGGGCGGAGATGGCGAAAGTGCTGGATGACTGGATGGACGAGGTCGAGCTTTCGGACGATGTCGTGGAGCACTTATACGACCATGAGGAACGCATTTTCCGATTCCGCGCGGACGAGATCATGGATGCTCGCACTTGCCGTGGCTTCAGTTTCTCCATTACGGACGAAACGCGCGAGCAACAGTACCTGCGCTTGATCGAAAACTATAATAACACACTGGAAAATGAGGTCGAGAAGAAGACCCGCCACCTGGTCGAGATGCATGACAAATTCGTCCTGGGCATGGCGGAAATGGTGGAAGGTCGCGACAGTTCGACGGGCGGTCACATCAAGCGCACCAGTCAGGGCGTTCGCCTGCTGATCGGCGAGATGCGTAAGGATCCGACCCTGAACCTGACCTACGAGTTCGCCCGCGACATGATAAAGGCGGCCCCCATGCACGATATCGGAAAGATCACGATCGACGATGCGATCCTGCGTAAGCCCGGCAACTTTACACCGGAGGAACTCGCGAAGATGCGTGAGCATTCCGCCGCGGGCGCGAAGATCCTGCATGAACTGCTGGCGGATCTCGGCGATCCGGAGTTCGCGACCATTGCGGAAAATGTCGCCCACTATCACCACGAGTACATGGACGGCACCGGCTATCCCGAAGGCCTGAAGGGAGAGGAGATCCCCCTCGAGGCCCGTATCATGGCCATCGCTGACGTGTACGACGCTCTTGTGAGCAAACGTTACTATAAAGAGGGCATGAGCTTCGAAGATGCCGACCGCATCATCATGGAGGGCATGGGGACCCAGTTCGACAAAAACCTCGAACCGTTCTACGTCGCCGCCCGGCCGAAACTCGAGGCATATTACAAACGTGAATTTGAAGAGAATAAATAGTAAAACGGGGCTGCCTTTGGGCAGCCCCGTTGCTATTCATATCCGGTCATCAGAAACCGAAGTATTTTTTTGCGTTGTAGTAGGAAATGTCCTGCACGATGCTTCCGAGGAGCTCGGTGTCGGCAGGGAATTCCCCATTTTCCACGAGGGTACCGATGAGGTCGCAGAGGATGCGGCGGAAGTATTCGTGACGGGTGTAGGAGAGGAAACTGCGGGAGTCGGTCAGCATGCCCAGGAAGCCGGAGAGGTTTCCCTGGGAGGCCAGCGAGAGCATCTGCTCGCGCATGCCGTTCTTATGATCATTGAACCACCAGGCGCTGCCTTGCTGGATCTTTCCGACGGTGGGACCTTCCTGGAAGCAGCCGATGATGGTCCCGATGAAGAGATTATCGGTCGGGTTCAAACTGTAGAGGATGGTCTTCGGAAGCTCGTTCGTAGCGTCGAGGGCATTCAGGAAGTCCGCGAGCTGCGCAGCACTGGAGCAGTTATCGGTGCAGTCGAAACCGGTGTTCGCGCCGATGGCATTGAACATGCGGGTGTTGTTGTCGCGCTTCACGCCGAAGTGCAGCTGCATGGCCCAGCCCAGACGGTGGTAGCAACGGCCCATCTCCAGCATAAACGCGGTCTTAAACTGCGCCTCCTCGTGCGGTGAAAGAGGCATACGCTTTAAGCGCTTTGCGAAAATGCTCTCGATCACGCCGGAGGGCGCGGGCTCATAATATACGTACGCCATGCCGTGGTCGCTGACCTTGCAACCGCGCGCGGCGAAATACTCCATGCGGACTTTTAGAGCCGCGATCAGCGATGCGAAGGAGTTGATCGAAACGCCGGAGACCTCAGACAGGCGGTCAATGTATGCCACATAATCCGGCTTCTCGATGTACATCGCCAGGTCCGGGCGCCATGCCGGAAGGACTGTGACATCGAAGGTAGGATCTGCCGCGATCTGCTCATGGAAATGCAGGTCATCGACCGGGTCATCCGTCGTGCAGATCACGTCGACATTCGACTTTTTGATGATATTGCGGGCAGACATGGAAGGATCGTTCAGGATCTTATTACAATGCTCCCAGGCTTCCTCTGCCGTGGCCGCGCAAAGCGGCTTATCGAAATCAAAATACCGTTGCAGCTCCAGATGGCTCCAGTGATACAGAGGGTTGCCGATCGCGCGACCCAGCACTGTGGCCCACGCGATGAATTTATCGTGATCGGAAGCGTCGCCGGTGATCAGGCGCTCCTCAACACCGCAGGAGCGCATAAAACGCCACTTATAGTGATCGCCGCCCAGCCATACCTGGGTGATGTTTTCAAATCTGCGGTCGTGTGCGATTTCTTCCGGGGAAATGTGACAATGATAGTCGATGATAGGAACCGCGGATGCGTAGTTGTGGTACAAAACCTTCGCGGTTTCCGTGGATAAAAGAAAGTCAGAATCCATAAATGATCTCATGCTGATACCCGGCATCTTCCTTCTGCTGTTGATGCCGCCCTCCTGTTATACAGTTTTTCGAATCCGGATGCCGATGGCTCGCGGCATCTGTCTGAAAACAGTATACAATACTTTCTGAAACGACGCAAGAGAGAAATGAATTATGGGTTGCATTTTTTGTTCGACATTGTTATAATGAGTGTGATTGAAACGAGAGAGTTTCAAGATCATTGTAAGCAGAAGGTACAAAAAATGAATATCATTGATGAGATCTCAAAAATCGGTATCGTGCCGGTGATCGCTCTGGATCACGCAGAAGATGCCGAACCGCTGGGCCGCGCACTTCGCGAGGGTGGTTTAAACTGCGCTGAAGTGACATTCCGTACGGCCGCAGCCGCGGACGCGATCCGCATCCTGTCCCAAACATTTCCCGATATGTGTGTAGGAGCCGGCACGGTCCTGACGCCCGCCCAGGTGGACGCAGCCGTAGCAGCAGGCGCAAAATTTATCGTTAGCCCCGGTCTGAACCCGACCGTGGTCTCTTATTGTGTGGAAAAAAATATCCCGATCGTTCCCGGCTGCTCGAGCCCGAGCGACATCGAGACAGCGCTTTCCTTCGGCCTGGACGTGGTGAAGTTCTTCCCTGCGGAAGCAGCAGGCGGCCTCGCTATGATCAAGGCGATGAGCGCTCCATATACAAAGGTACGCTTCATGCCGACCGGCGGCATCAACGCAGCAAACCTGAACGACTACCTCGCATTTTCCAAGATCATCGCGTGCGGCGGCAGCTGGATGGTCAGCAAGGACCTGCTGGCAGCGCGTGACTTCGACACGATCCGCGAGAAGACCCGCGAGGCCGTGATGACCATGCTGGGCTTCAAGGTCGTTCACGTCGGCATCAACGCAGGCGACGAGGCATCCGCCCTCGCGATCGCGAACCTCTTCGGCGCAGCCTTCGGTTTCGCCGTAAAAGTGGGCAATTCCTCCATCATGGCGGGTAAGGGCGTAGAAGTTATGAAGAGCGCCGGCCGCGGTGAGAAGGGCCACATCGCCATCTCCACGAAGAGCGTGGACCGCGCGGTCTACCACCTGGAGAAGCAGGGCATCGAGTTCGACTACGACAGCGCGAAGAAAGACGAGAAGACCGGTCGTTTGAAAGTGATCTATTTGAAAGAATCCTTTGGTGGATTTGCGATACATTTATTGCAGGAGGCTTAATCATGAAAGTTGTTACATTTGGTGAATTGATGTTGCGTCTGGCACCGGAAGGTTATTATCGTTTCGTACAGGCGGATACTCTGGGTGCTACCTTCGGCGGTGGTGAGGCCAATGTTGCCGTATCCCTCGCAAACTATGGCGTAGACGCTGCTTTTGTTACAAAACTGCCGAAGCATGAGATCGGCCAGGCGGCTGTGAACTCATTGCGCAAATATGGCGTGGATACATCGAAGATCGTACGCGGCGGCGACCGTGTCGGCATCTACTTCCTGGAGAAGGGCGCGAGCCAGCGTCCGTCGAAGGTCATCTACGACCGCGCAGGTTCCGCGATCGCGAAGGCCGAGCTTTCCGATTTCAATTGGGACGAGATCTTCGAAGGCGTGGACTGGTTCCACTTCACCGGCATTACCCCTGCGCTCGGTGACAACGTAGCCGAGATCTGCGAGGCAGCCTGCCGCGCAGCGAAGAACCGCGGCATCACCATCAGCTGCGACCTGAACTACCGCGCGAAGCTGTGGACGAAAGAGAAGGCCGGCGAGGTTATGGGCCGCCTGTGTCAGTATGTCGACGTCTGCATCGCGAACGAAGAGGATGCGGGCGATGTCTTCGGCATCCGCGCGACGAACACCGACGTTACGACCGGTAAGGTAAACCACGAGGGCTACAAGGAAGTTGCGAAGAAGCTGCAGGAGCGCTTCGGTTTCACGAAGGTTGCGATCACCCTGCGTACTTCCATTTCGGCCAATGATAACCTGTGGGCTGCTATGCTGTACGACGGCGAGGACTACTATTTCAGCAAGAGCTATTCGATGCACATCGTGGATCGTGTCGGCGGCGGCGACTCCTTCGGCGGCGGCCTGATCTATGCCTGCTTAAATGGCTATGACTCCCGCAGTACCATCGAATTTGCTGTAGCAGCGAGCTGCTTGAAGCACAGCATCGAGGGTGACTACAACATGGTCAGCGTGGATGAAGTAAAGAAACTCGCGGGCGGCGACGGCTCGGGCAGAGTTCAGAGATAAAAAATTGAAAAAAAGTATTGACAGAGGTAAATGAAAGTGTTATAGTACTTTCATCGGCGGTACAACACTTTAAACTGTAAAAGTGTAAAGCGACAAACATCCGCCGTCATCCGGGTGACCGGGTGGACAGAAAGACGACACTTGCGAAAGGACAGCGTAATATGTTACAATTAACGAATACAAAGTTTTATGCATATTACTTTTACTTTCAGGGCTTTACCAAGAAGACCTGTTCCTTTTGCTGTGTCTGAACATCAACCTCAGAATACGATCATGTAGGATAGAGACCGGTGTTTGCGAGCAGCAAATACCGGTCCTTTTTTGTACAGGACCGATAAGGAGAGATCATGGAAGACGTTAAGACGATCAAGGAAGATTTGAAGAAATTAGACAGCGAGATCGACCGCCTCATTATGGAGCGGAGCCACCTGCAGGGGCAGTTGGCGGCCAGCCACACGAAGCGCGACAAACAGCGGACGCTGGAAGATAAGGTGCGCGAGGCGATCTACGCCGAGCCGGTCGCATTTCCCAGAAAGGCCTCGGTAGCCTGCCAGGGCGTTGCGGGCGCGAACTCGCAGATCGCGGCAGAGAAACTGTTCGCGACTCCCTACGAGATGTATTTCAAAACATTTGAAGGCGTGTTTTCCGCCATTGATAAGGGCCTGTGCGAATACGGCGTCCTGCCGATCGAAAACTCGACGGCCGGCCAGGTCAATGCCGTCTACGACCTGATGATGAAATATCGTTTCTACATCGTGCGCAGCGTGCGCGTGAAGGTGGATCACAACCTGATGGTGAAGCCGGGGACGAAGAAGGAAGAGATCCGCGAGATCTTCTCCCACGAGCAGGCGCTGATGCAGTGCGCGGAGTACCTGAAGGGCTTCCCGGGCGTGAAGATCACGGCGGTCGAAAACACGGCAGTGGCGGCGCGGATGGTCGAAGAGTCCGAGGATCCGAACGTAGCCTGCCTGTGCACACGGGCCTGCGAGGAGCTCTACCACCTCGAGTGTTTGGAGAAATCCGTGCAGGATCACGGGGGCAATTATACGCGCTTCATATGCATTGCCCGCCACCTGCAGATCTTCCCGGGTGCGAACCGCACCAGCGTGATGGCCGTCCTGCCGCATAAGCCGGGCGCTCTGTTCCACATCCTGAAGCAGTTCGCGGATCTGGGTTGCAACCTGACGCGCATCCAGAGCCGTCCCATCCCGGAGCGGGATTTCGAATTCATGTTCTACCTGGATTTCGAGACCTCCGTCTACTCGGAGGAATTCACGAAGATGCTGATGAACCTGGCAACATCATGTGAAGAGTTTGAATATCTGGGATCGTACATAGAACAGTAAGTATAAAGACGATAACGCGGCGAGGGCCGCGAGACTAATATAGAGTTGAAAGAAAAGAGGATTTATCATGATAGCAGTATTAAAGCCGGGCGTATCCGGAGAGCAGAGCGCAAAATTGATCGAATGGTTTGAGGAGCAGGGCGTTAAGGTCCATGTTTCCAATGGTGAATTCCAGACCGTCCTGGGTCTGATCGGCGACACCAGCCGCATCGACGCGGAGTTGGTCGAGTCTCTGGATATCATCGAAAGTGTAAAACGCATCAGCGAGCCGTATAAGAAGGCGAACCGTAAATTCCATCCGGAAGATACCATCGTTGAGGCGGGCGGCGTGAAGTTCGGCGGCGGCAATTTCGCCATCATCGCGGGACCGTGTTCCGTCGAGACGCCGGAGCAGATCACCTATGTGGCACAGCGCGTGAAGGAGTCCGGAGCGGCGATGCTGCGCGGCGGCGCGTTCAAGCCCCGCACCAGCCCGTACGACTTCCAGGGCCTGCACGAAAAAGGCATCGAGCTCCTGCTCGAGGCGAAGCGCCAGACCGGCCTGCCCATCGTAACCGAGATCATGAACGCCGAGCATTTGCCGCTGTTTGAGGAAGTGGACCTGATCCAGGTCGGCGCCCGTAACATGCAGAACTTCGAGCTCCTGAAGGCTCTGGGTAAGACGAACAAGCCCATCCTTCTGAAGCGCGGCCTGGCAAATACCCTGAAGGAATTTTTGATGAGCGCGGAGTACATCATGGCAGGGGGCAATGAAAACGTCATCCTCTGCGAGCGTGGCATCCGCTCCTTCGATCCGGCGACCCGTAACGTTTTGGACCTGGCCTCGGTCCCGCTCCTTCATGAAATGACGCATCTGCCCATCGTGGTAGACCCGAGCCATGCGACAGGTATCGCGAGACTGGTTGAGCCCATGTCCCTGGCAGCGGTTGCAGGCGGCGCCGACGGCCTGATCATCGAGGTACACAACGACCCGCAGCACGCATGGAGCGACGGCGCGCAGTCATTGACCCCGGACCAGTTCGACGTGGTCAGTAAGAAAGTAAGAAAGATCCAGGCAGCACTGGCCTGAGGAGGCATACACATGAAAACAGTTGGCGTAGTCGGTTTGGGACTGATCGGGGGATCGTTTGCAAAGGCATATCATGCGGACGGCGGCTGGAAGGTCCTGGCGCATGACCGCGACGAGTCGATCCTCGGGATCGCGCAGCTCGGCGGCGAGATCGACGGAAGACTTACTAAAGAAAATATCGGGAGCTGTGATCTGATCCTGCTCGCCCTGTATCCGGAGGCGACCGTGGACTACCTCACGGAGATGGCGCCGCACATCGCTAAGGGTGCCATCGTCATCGATGGCTGCGGTATCAAGCGCTTCGTATGCGAGCATTGCTTCGCCCTCGCGAAGGAGCACGGCTTTACGTTTTTGGGCGGCCACCCCATGGCCGGCCGGCATTTCTCGGGCTACAAATACAGCACGAAGACCTTGTTTAAGGACTCTTCGATGGTTATCGTCCCTGAGCATTTTGACGATATCGCGGAGCTGGAACTGTTGGCTCGCGTGAAGGAGCTTCTGAAGCCCGCCATGTTCGGCCGCATCACGATCTCCACACCGCAGCAGCACGACGCGATGATCGCATTTACCTCGCAGCTGGCGCACGTGGTCTCCAACGCCTACGTGAAGAGCCCGACCGCCCGCTCGCACAAAGGATTTTCCGCGGGCAGTTACAAGGACCTGACCCGTGTCGCATGGCTCAACGAAGACATGTGGACCGAGCTCTTCCTCGAAAACGGAGATAATCTCGTGAAGGAGCTGGATACGATCATCGGCAACCTCACGAAATATCGTGACGCCATCGCGCAGAACGATGCGGCGACGCTGCACGACCTGCTCGCAGAAGGCAAACATTGCAAAGAGGAGATTGACGGAAAGTTCAATCGATAGGAGGGTTTATGTTAACTGTTACGGTCAATGCATCTAAGAAATACGATATCCTCATCGGCGGGGGCTTGCTTTCGCGTAGCGGTGAGATCGTCCGCTACCTGTACCGCTGTAAGACGGCGGTCGTTGTGACGGACGACAACGTGGCGCGGTTTCACCTGTCGAAGGTGACGCAGTCATTCGAGTCGGCGGGATATCAGGTGCTGACGTATGTGATCCCGCATGGCGAGGCGTCCAAAAGCCGCGAGCAGTATTTCGCTATCCTGGACTTCCTGGCGGAAAACCGCGTAACGCGCACGGATCTGCTGGTGGCGCTCGGCGGCGGCGTGGTCGGCGACCTCACCGGCTTTGCGGCGGCGACCTACCTGCGCGGCATCAAATTCATCCAGATGCCGACGACCGTGCTGGCGGCGGTGGATTCGTCCGTCGGCGGTAAGACCGCCATCGACATTCCGGCGGGGAAAAACCTGGTGGGCGCGTTCTATCAGCCCATCCTGGTCATCTGCGATACATTGACCCTGAATACATTGCCCGATAGCGTATATGACGACGGCTGCGCGGAGATCATCAAATACGGATGCATCGCGGACGCGGAGCTGTTCGAGTGGCTGAAGAGCCCGATCCGGCCGCAGATCGATCGCGTGATCGAGCGCTGCGTATCCATCAAGCGCGACATCGTCAACCAGGACGAGCTCGACATGGGCATCCGCGCGACCCTGAATTTCGGCCACACCATCGGCCACGCCATCGAGAAGGCGTCGGATTTCACCATCACGCACGGCCAGGCGGTCGCGACCGGAATGGTGATGATCGCGAACGCGATGTTTAGACTCGGTAAGGCGTCCGAAGCGACCTACGAGGCCATACGCGACATGGTGGCGGCGTACCGCCTGCCGGTGAAGACTTCCTTTACAGAGGAAGAATTATATGATACGATGACGACAGATAAAAAACGTTCCGGCGACCGGCTGCGTTTTATCATCGTGAAAGAAATCGGATCCTGCGAGTACCTCGACGTGCGTGTCGAGGACGGTGGGGATGGCATCACACTGCGGAAAGTTCTTAAGGAGGCCTTGAAGTGAATATCAGCGTGAAGGTGGAGACACCGCAGGCGGGCTCTTCGAGCTTTACAGCGATCGCGTCGAAATCCATGGCGCATCGTTTTCTTTTGGCCAATGCACTGACCCGCCTGTGCGGCGGCGAGGGCGCCGAGCTACTGATCTCGACGACCTCACGTGACATCGAAGCGACGCGCGACTGCGTTTCGGAGCTGCTGGCTCCGGAGGTTGAAGGCAGGCGGGCGCGCTTTTTGTGTCAGGAGAGTGGTTCGACGTTCCGCTTTTTACTGCCCATCGTGGGCGCTTTGGGGCGCAGGGGCTGCTTCGTTTTGGAGGGTCGTCTGAAGGACCGTCCGCTGTCTCCGCTTTATGAGGAGATGACGGCGCACGGTTGCATTTTATCGCCGCAGGGGACGCCGCAATTCCTGATCGATGGGCGTATGACCGGCGGCGTCTACACGATCGCGGGGGATATTTCCTCGCAGTATATCACAGGACTATTATTCGCGCTTCCGCTCGCGCGGGAGGACAGCGAGATCCATATAACCGGGAAACTGGAGAGCCGGGACTATGTCGAGATGACGTTGAAGGTCCTGGCGGCCGCGGGCATTCAGATCCGCCGGACCGACTATGGTTTTGCCGTGCCGGGCGGGCAGAAGTACGCGCTTTCCGGGCAGATCCGCGTGGAAGGCGACTGGTCGAACGCGGCTGTATTTTTGGCGCTCGGCGCCCTGACGAAGGGCGGCGTGACCTGTAACAATCTGGACATCGACAGCGCACAGGGGGATAAACGTATCCTCGATGTGCTCCGCGGTTTCGGCGCGACCGTGATCGTGGATGCGCAGACGCAGAGCGTGACGGTGCGACAGGATGCGGGGCTGCGAGGTATCGACCTCGATGTTTCGGATATCCCGGACTTGGTGCCGGTGATGTCGGTCGTGGCAGCCGGCGCGCATGGGGTGACACATTTTACGAATGCGTCGCGACTGAAGTTAAAGGAATCCGACCGGCTGGTGAGCGTGACGCAGGCGATCACGGCGCTGGGCGGTCAGGCGAGTCAGGACGGCGAGAGCCTGACGGTTTGGGGCGACGGGACGCTCGCGGGCGGCACGGTGTGTTCGGAAAATGACCACCGGATCGTCATGCTGGGAGCCCTGGCCGCGTTTATCAGCAGCGGGGCGGTGCGCATCGAAGACGCAGGCGCCATCGCGAAATCATTTCCCACGTTTTTTGACGAATTGAAAGAAGGGGGAGCACTCTATGGCATCGATATTCGGGAACAAGATTAAGGTATCCGTGTTCGGACAGTCGCATTCGGCGGCGATCGGCGTGACCGTGGACGGGCTGCCGGCCGGGATCCGCGTGGATCAGGAGCGGCTGCTTAAGTTCATGAGCCGGCGCGCGCCGGGACGGGACCGTTTTTCGACACAGCGGAAGGAGGCCGACGCGCCGGAGTTTCTGGCGGGGCTGGTGGACGATGTCACCTGCGGCGCTCCTTTGACGGCGATCATACATAATACCAATACGCGCTCGGGCGACTACGATAACCTGCGGGATGTTCCGCGCCCCGGGCATGCGGACTATACCGCGCAGGTGAAGTATCACGGTTTCCAGGACGTGGCGGGCGGCGGCCATTTTTCAGGCCGGCTGACGGCACCCCTGTGCATCGCGGGCGGCATTTGCCTGCAATATCTGGAGGCACTCGGCGTGAAGATCTCGGCGCACATCGCACGGATCGCCGATGTCAGCGACACCGCGATCGATCCGATGATCGCGGATGCTTCTGAAGTTTACGTCGGGGATAAGGCATTTCCCGTTTTGTCGGATGCGGCGGGCGAGAAGATGATGCAGGCGATCGACGCGGCGCGGATGGACTTAGACAGCGTCGGCGGCGTGATCGAGTGCGTGATCACGGGACTTCCCGTGGGCCTCGGCGATCCGATGTTTGACGGGGTGGAGAACCGCCTGGCGGCGGCCCTCTTCGGCATCCCGGCGGTGAAAGGGCTCGAGTTTGGCGAGGGATTCGCGGCGACGCAGCTGCGCGGCTCCCAGAACAATGACGCATACACCATGCAGGACGGACGCGTGGTCACGAAGACCAACCATGCCGGCGGCATCCTGGGCGGCATCACAAACGGCATGCCCGTGATCTTCCGCCTAGCCATCAAGCCCACACCCTCCATCGCAAAAGAGCAGGAGAGTGTGTCGTTTTCAGAACAGGCAGATAAGAAACTTTCCATCGTCGGCCGCCACGACCCCTGCATCGTACCGAGAGCCGTACCCGTGGCAGAAGCAGTAGCAGCAATCGTAGTAACGGACCTGATGATTTGAAAAGACCTCCTGAAAGGCGGAAACAACGAAAAAGGAGGTCTTTTCGGAGAGGCGAAATTTGAAAAGACCTCCTGAAAGGTCGAAACAACGAAATAGGCGGTCTTTTCAGAGAGATGAAATTTGAAAAGACCTCCTGAAAGGTCGAAACAACGAAATAGGCGGTCTTTTCAGAGAGACGAAATTTGAAAAGACCTCCTAAAACGCCGAAACAGCAAAATAGGCGGTCTTTTCGGAGAGATGAAATTTCAAAAGACCTCCTAGAAAGACAAATCATCAAAATAGGTGGTTATGCCTTCAAATACTCCGAAAGGAAGAATGAAATGCAAGAAGATATAAAGACATTGCGGCTGGCTATCGACCGCATTGACCGGCAGATCGCGGAGCTTCTGGAGCAGCGCATGGACGTTGTGTCCGGGATCTACGAATACAAAAAGGCGAAAGGACTTCCGATTCTGGATCGCAGCCGCGAGGCGCAGAAGATCGAGTCGCTCCGCGAACTATTCCGCGCCGAGACCTATCCGTACGGCGCGCAGTGCTTCCAGGGTGTCATGGACGCGTGCAGAAGTTTTCAGGAGCAGAAGCTCGCGGATGAGGAGAAGCCTGCGCGCTACGGCCTGCTGGGTCGCAAGTTGGGGCATAGTTTCTCGCCGTACCTCCACCGGAAGTTCGGCGGCTACGAGTATGCCCTCTTTGAGCGCGAGCCGGAGCAACTCGAAGACTTCCTGAAGAACGGCGGTTTCACCGCGATCAATGTCACGATCCCGTATAAGAAGGCGGTCCTGCCGTACCTCGACGAGGTTTCGGAGACGGCGAAGCGCATCGGCAGCGTGAACTGCGTGGTACGCCGTGCGGACGGTACACTCTATGGCGATAATTCCGATTATTTCGGACTCAAATATTCCATCGAAAAGCATAACATCGACCTTCAGGGTAAGAAGGTCATCATCCTCGGGGACGGCGGCGCCGCTGCGATGGTGCGCGTGCTGGCGGCCGACCTCGGCGCCGCGCGCGTGGTCACCATTTCCCGCCACGGCGAGGATAACTACGACAATCTGGAGAAAAACCGCGACGCCGACGTGATCATCAACACCACACCGGTCGGGATGTTCCCGGAAAACGGCGTGAGCGTGGTGGATCCTACGTATTTCACAAATTGTAAAGTCGTCATCGACCTGATCTTCAATCCGGCGAAAACGAAGCTTCTGCTGCTGGCGGAGCAGGCGGGCATGCTCGCGGTGGGTGGACTCGAGATGCTGACGGCGCAGGCGGCGCGCGCATGTGAGGTCTTCACCGGCGCGACGATCGCACGCGAGAAGATCGACGAAGTGTACGACGATATCGCGGCGCGCACGACGAGTATCATTCTCATCGGGATGCCGGGCAGCGGCAAATCTTCGGTCGCGAGAGCGATCGGCAGCCTGACGGGACGTGAGGTGGTCGACAGCGACGTCGAGATCGAGAAGCGCACCGGCCGCACCCCGAAGGAGATCATCCTGGCGGATGGCGAGGACGCTTTCCGCAAGATCGAGACGGAGGTCCTCGCGGACCTGACGAAGCAGCCGGGCATCCTGCTGTCCTGTGGCGGCGGCGTGGTCGTCCGCCCGGAAAATGAAGCCCTGCTTAAGCAGAATGGTCGCATCTATTACCTGAAGCGCCCGCTCGAGCACCTGGCGGTCACAGGCCGTCCGCTGTCCGAGCAGCAGTCGGTGCAGCTCCTGTTTGCGAAGCGCCGCGCCCTCTACGAAGCATTTGCCGATGCGACCGTGGACAATGTGACCACGATCGAAGAAGCGGCTCAGACCATAGTGGACCTGCACTTTTAAACGCCGGCTCTTCACTTTTTGCCTCGCTTGCATTATTCTGAAAATTAAAACAATATTGATTTTTTGCATTGCCACTTGACACGCAGACTATAGCTGTAGTATGTTGTATATAGAAATGTAATTCAGGCCTTATTTGAATGCCTTTGAGCGTTAGACGGAATAGTGGAGGTGACGAAGCAATGAAGAAGCGTCAAAAAGTATGCATTATACTATTTGTTTCTGCCTTAACAGGGGTAATGCTGTGCGGATGCAGAAAAACGACTGCATCGAGTACCATAGAGACCACAGCGGAGACTAAGCATATTGAGGGAAGCATAGCGGATGTTCCGGTCGGGGACGGAGTAAAAGAAGTAGTGATCGGTGATGAGGTTAAGATCATCACGCAGACCGGAAAGGAATACATTGCCCCGCTTAATAAAGTTGCGTCCGATGTCGGGATAGGCTCGTATACGGCGGCTGCGGAGCGGGAAAAGGCAAAGCAGGAAAACAGGATATTGCCTGCATTTCCCGATGTAAAATTCCCGCTGATTTTTGAACGTCCGTTGCCCGAATGGGTGAAGGTGTACGGCGGTTATGCTGTCACAGAGGACGGACAGATACTCTCTCCGTCAATGAGCGGAGAGGTGTTCAGCGGAGCACCGGCTGAGACCATGGAAATATCGGCGGGCATGGATCCGGTCTACTTAAATAGCGATACGAAGGCATATTCACAAGAACGCTACCAGGTGGTAAAGATCATTTTTGAAGTTGACGGACAGATGTATGAGAGCTATCTGTTCGGAAAGAAAGGCGGCGCGGAAACAGAATAGCGGACCGCTTGTGCGCGGTGAGGTGTGGAGTAGCGACTTCATGCTTCACCGTTTTTTTATGTGTGAAAGCCGGAGTGGAAGTCGCGCGATTTGACGCTTTCGGGCGGTCTGTGATACAATAGGAGCGTTGAGAAAAACCATAACTCAAAGGAGACTCGACTCTATGAAGATTTTAGTGATCAACGGACCGAATTTGAATATGCTGGGCATTCGCGAGCCGGGCATCTACGGCGCGCAGACGTTTGAGGCCCTGGAGGCGCAGATCCGCGCGTGGGCGCAGGAACTGTCGCTGGACGTCGACCTCTACCAGTCGAACGTCGAAGGATTTATTGTCGACCGCATCCAGGCGGCGTACCAAAAGTACGATGGCATCGTGATCAATCCCGCCGCGTACACGCACACCAGTGTCGCGATCCTGGACGCGCTGAAGGCCGTCGCTATCCCGACGATCGAGGTGCACCTGTCGGACATTAACCAGAGAGAGAAGTTCCGCCAGTTCTCATACATTTCCCTGTACGCGAAGGAAACGATCTGCGGCCTCGGCTTCGAGGGCTACCATGTGGCGCTCGAGCATTTCGCCGAGAAACGGTTCGTAGGACCGGAGATCGTATAGGGACTCAGAATGGCTTTTGCGCAGACGGAAACTCTGAGGACCGTTATGACGCCGCGACCGTTTTTGGGACAATGAGACCATAAATTTGGAGGTGCCTATGGCACAGAAAACAGAGCGTTTCGACGAGGTCGCGAGCTTTTTGACGGCGACCGCGCGGGAAATGCAGGGCAGTGAGCCGAATGAAGAATATAAAGAGAAACTAGAGGAATACGCGGGGAAAATGCTTTCCGCGGCGGAGGACCGGACAGGCGTAGACTGCTACCTCAGCGTGATCAATATCCTGCAGGGCGTTATGATCCTGGACGTGGAGCACGCGGTCTGCCTGATCGCGGCGGACAGTGAGCGCGCGGTGCGCGACCTGATCCGCAACGTACCGAACGACATTACGTTCGATTTCTATTTTGAAGACAGATATCAAAGCGTGGCAGGAGAATACATTTGCCGTGAAGACATACCCGAGCGGCCGTGCCGGATGCACGGCATGCGCAGGGCGAACCCCGCTGGCACCACCGCCCGCCAGAAGAGCGAGCGCGTGATCAACTCGAAGAAGGACGACATCGTCGCGGAGTTCAAAAAACTGACGACCCTGAAGGCCAGGATCGACAACGACCGCGTTGTGATGGAAGGCTTTTTGATGGTGAACCGCGCGTTGAAGGATCACCTGCCTGTGGAGAAGGTGGTCTACTCCGACGCCCTGGGTGAGGAGCAGCGCCGTGCGATCGCCGACGCCTGCATCGAGGCCGGCATCGCCTACTACCGCGTGAGCGCGGGCATCTTGGCGGCGATGACATCGACGAACCCGACGCCGGATGTGCTTTGCACGGTCCGCGCCGTGGTGCGCAGCCAGGACCAGCTCATCTTCTCGCGCAAGCGGAATTTCTTCCTGATCCTGGACGGCATTGCGAATCCCGACAACCTCGGCATGGTCCTGCGGACAGCCGACGCTTCCGGCGTGGATGCGGTCATCCTGCTTTCACCGTCCACTCACCATTTCAACAAAAACGCGATCCGCGGCGCACGTGGCGCGGTCGGCCGCGTCCCGATCTATTTCTGCTCGGACGACATGGCCATGATGGAAACCCTGCGCGCCCACAACTTCCGCATCTGGGGCACCAGCGCCCGTTTTTCGGCGAGCAACTTCTACGATATGCGCTTCGACGAAGCTAACATCGCCGTCATCGTGGGCAATGAGAGCAATGGTGTCCGCAAGGAGATCCTGGACCTCTGCACGGACTACGTCAAGATCCCCATGGTCGAAGGCCAGTCCTCGCTCAACATCGCAGTTGCCGCCGCGCTGGTACTCTATGAGTACGACCGCGAGTTTTATAAAAATTGATCAAAGGAGTAAATACGATGGTAAGACATGTGATCCTGTGGAAATTAAAAGAAGAGTACTGTGCAGACGAAGCGGTTCGGGAAGGCATCAAAAACGGACTGGAAGGTCTGAAGGGACAGGTTCCGGGCATCATTGACATCAAAGTGATCATTAGCCCGCTGGAGTCCTCCAATTGTGAGGTAATGCTGGACTCGACATTTGTCGATGAGGCCGCGCTGAAGGGCTACGCCGTACATCCCGCGCACGTGGAAGTGGCGAACACGAAGGTAAGACCCTACACTGTCAGCCGAAACTGCATGGATTTTGAATGCTGATCTTGAAATTCAAATAGACAAAATGAAAAACCGGAGGCCCCGTAACGGGTGCCTCCGGTTTTGCTTTGCGATATTCTATTTCGAAGATCAATCCAATTCTTCGATGTCGTCGGTATCCTCGGCTTTGATCTGGAATACCTGGCGCTTCATGGCCATCTCGTCGCTTGCGAGGTACTCATCGTACGTCGTGATCTTATCGATGATGGAACCATTGATGATCTCGATGATGCGGTTCGCCGTGGTCTGTACGATCTGGTGGTCACGCGAGGAGAAGAGGATCACGCCCGGGAACTTCATCATTCCGTTGTTGAGCGCCGTGATCGACTCCATGTCGAGGTGGTTGGTCGGCTCGTCGAATACCAGACAGTTCGCGCCGCTGATCATCATCTTCGAGAGGAGGCAACGCACCTTCTCACCACCGGAGAGCACGCGGACTTTCTTCACGCCGTCCTCACCTGCGAACAGCATGCGGCCCAGGAAACCACGAACATAGGTGACATCCTTGATCGGGGAGTACTGCTGCAGCCAGTCGGCGATCACGAGGTCGGAGTTGAACTCTGCCGAGCTGTCCTTCGGGAAATATGCCTGGCTCGTGGTCACGCCCCACTTGAAGCTTCCGGAGTCGGGCTCGATCTCGCCCATCAGGATGCGGAAGAGAGTGGTCTTCGCAAACTCATCGGAGCCTACGAAAGCGATCTTATCGTTGTGATTTACGATGAAGCTGACATCGTCCAGGACCTTCACGCCGTCGATCGTCTTCGTCAGATGCTCAACGGTCAGAACCTCGTTACCGATCTCGCGCTCGGGGCGGAAATCGATGTACGGGTACTTACGGCTGGACGGGCGGATCTCATCGAGCTGGATCTTCTCGAGCGCACGCTTACGGGAAGTCGCCTGCTTGGACTTCGAAGCATTGGCCGAGAAACGCTGGATGAACTCCTGCAATTCCTTGATCTTTTCCTCTTTCTTCCGGTTGGCTTCCTTCATCTGGCGAATGAGCAGCTGGCTCGACTCGTACCAGAAGTCGTAGTTACCGGAGTAGAGCTGGATCTTTGCGTAGTCGATGTCTGCGATCTGGGTGCAGACTTTATTCAAAAAGTAACGGTCGTGGGATACCACGATGACGGTGTTCTCAAAATCGATGAGGAACTCTTCGAGCCATGCGATCGCAGCCAGGTCGAGGTGGTTCGTCGGCTCGTCGAGGAGCAGGATGTCGGGATTTCCGAACAATGCGCGCGCCAGAAGGACTTTGACCTTCTCTGCGCCGGTGAGTTCGCCGACGAGCTTGTAGTGCAGGTCGGTCTCGATGCCGAGGCCGTTCAGAAGGGCGGCAGCGTCAGACTCCGCTTCCCAACCGTTCATGTTTGCGAACTCAGTCTCGAGCTCACTCGCACGGATGCCGTCTTCGTCGGTGAAATCTTCCTTCGCGTAGATGGCGTCCTTTTCCTTCATGATCTCGAACAGACGCGCATTGCCCATCATAACGGTATCGAGCACTACGCAGTCGTCGTATTTGAAATGATCCTGCTCGAGCACGGACATACGCTGGCCGGGGGTGATCGATACCGAGCCGTTGGTGGGTTCGAGCTGCCCTGAGAGGATCTTCAGGAAGGTGGATTTGCCGGCGCCGTTCGCACCGATCAGTCCGTAGCAGTTTCCTTCGGTAAATTTAATGTTAACATCTTCAAAGAGGGCACGCTTGCCGAGACGCAGCGTGATTCCGTTAGCACTGATCATTGCAGTTCTCCTGTCATTTATTTGGTAATGCGCGCACAAAAAACAAGCGTGTTGCGCACGCGCCTGTAATATTGTAAACGGAAGCGCGGGCAGTGTCAAGGGGGAATTACCGAATACCGGGCCTCGGGACTGCTTTCGGAGCCTGCAGCGTGCCGGCGCGTGCGACAGAAAAGGGAAAAAGAATTCATCCGGGTGGTATAACGGGGTTGTAGGAAAACCCGAAAGAAAATCGTAAGAATTGTGTACTTGACAAAGATGAACAAGTGTACTATTATGGGTAGTACAGTTAGGAAGTGCATTGCCCGCGGGGGGCGGGAGGCGTTCGAAACTGACAGAATTACGAGAGGTGTTACCATGGCATTATTGGAACTTAAGGACATAGGAAAGATCTACGTCTCGGACAATACGGTCGCCGTCGGCATACGTGGGGTCAATCTGACCTTCGACCGCGGTGAGTTCGTAGCGATCACCGGCCAGTCCGGTTCAGGTAAATCCACCCTGCTGAACGTGATCAGCGGCATGGATTCCTATGAAGAGGGTGAACTTTACATCGAAGGTGAGCCGACCTCGCACTACACCCAGGCGGACTGGGAGAAATACCGCGAGAAATACATCAGCTTCATCTTCCAGGAATACAACATCATCGACAGCTTTACCGTTTTGGAAAATGTAGAACTGTCCCTGATGCATATCACGAACGTGAAGGAGCGCCGCCGCCGCGCCATGGAATTGATCCGCCGCGTCGGCTTGGAGGACCACGTTCGTCATAAGGGCAGCCACCTGTCCGGCGGTCAGAAGCAGAGGACGGTCATCGCCAGAGCATTGGCGAAGGACAGCCCGATCATTCTGGCGGACGAGCCGACCGGAAACCTCGACTCGGAAACGTCAAAGGAGATCATTGCCCTCCTGAGAGAAGTGTCAAAAGACAAACTTCTGATCGTAGTCACGCATAACTTCGAGGAAGTGCAGGAGCACGCGACCCGCGAGATCCGCGTCTACGATCACGCGGTGGCTACGGACCGCGAGATGGCGCCGCATGAGGTGCCGGAAACGGAGAGCGGCGAAAGTACGGCAGAGGAGCCCCATAAGACGGCCCGAAACAGCCTTCGGTTAGGCCTGACCATCTTTAAATCCAAACCGCGTCTGTCCTTCTTTATTGCGACACTGATCTTAGCGGCGGGCGCCGTCCTGTTTATGGAGTTCGGCGGATTTTGGGACACTCTTAAGCCATTGTTCTTTGATCAGCACTATATGTTCGCCCGCGTGGACGGCCGCGTAGTCATTGTAAAAAATGACGGAAGCGCGATGACGCAGGAGGAACTCGAGGAGGCTGCGACGAAGACCGGTGCGAAGGATTGGCTGCGTTACGATAAAGCCATGGATGATAAGTTGGATCAGGTAGCATGGCGTAATTTCTGCTATGACTACCAAGATGATGTTCGTTATTGGACCATTCCGGTCAATGCGCGCTTCGATTTGGATTCGGTGGAGCCGGATATCGGAAGAAAGCCGGAAAATGCGAACGAGGCTTTGCTGAGCGTGCCCTACTACATGCGCGATGTCTTCGGAACGGATCGGATCGACATTCCTTCCTTGCCTTATTTGAACTTTGGCGATGAGGATATGAGGGTCAATATCGTTGGTATGCACTACTACTATGACCGCGAGAAGCAGGGAGCCTTCTACATGACAAAAGAAGGCGTAGAGGAAATGTCTAAGGTGTTGATCTCTTTCGATACTGTAGGCTATGAGGAACTAAACAGGCTGAAGGAGTTGATGTACGGGGAAATGACCGGCGAGGGCTTTGCAGTTTTGAAAAAGATGCTTACAAAGTCAAAGGATGAATACATTTCGGACTACCGTCAGGCTTCTTTGTTCTATTCTTCCAACGCGGAAGCAAAGAGCAAACTGAAAGAACTGAAGAATATGGGCTTTATGGCGTCCTTATCTACGGAGACTTATAAGGTCGGCTCGCAACTTGAAGTTCTGGAGTACGTGATACTCGGCGTTTTCGCCCTGATCACGGTGTGGTTGCTCCTGACATTTATCATTTTCTTTATCCGGACCTGCACGAAGAAGTCCATGGATGCGTTTAAGCCGGATATCGCGATCATGCGCTCCATGGGTATTCGCGTAAAAGAGATAAAGGCGGCTATCTACATCCGGATGTTCCTGTGCATGATCCCGACCATGATCCTGCTGCCTACGGTAGCGACATTTTTATATCGAACCAGTTGGGGCGGCCGCAACCTGGCCTACGTTGAATTCCCGCATTATATCATCATCTTCGGAATTCTGTTGATCGTGGTCAATGCGGTAGCGACCCAGCACATAAAGCGCCTGTTCTCTGAGAACGTCCGCACTGCATTGAAAGGAGGAGAGTAAGGAATATGATTCGTCTGCAAAACGTAAATAAATACTTCTTTAAGGGTAAGCAGAATGAGATCCATGTCATCAATGACATATCCCTGGAACTCCCGCAGAAGGGCATGGTAGCCCTGTATGGTCACAGTGGATGCGGTAAGACGACGTTGCTGAATGCGATCGGAGGATTGGATGACATTAAGAGCGGAAGCATCGAGATCGATGGTAAAAACATCCGCAAAAACACAGATAACATTCGTAACCGCTATATCGGTTATATCTTTCAGAATTACAACTTAAATCTCAAGGTCTCCAACTACGAAAACGTAGCAGAAAGCTTACGTTTGTGTGGCATGGAAGATGAAGAGCAGATCCGCACACGGGTCTATGCGGCGCTGAAAAACGTGGGCATGGATAAATTCGCCTACCGTATGCCGGATACATTGTCCGGCGGACAGAAGCAGAGGATCGCCATCGCCCGCGCCATCGTAAAGAACCCGGCGATCATCCTGGCGGACGAACCGACCGGAAACCTCGACGAGGCGAACACCATCGTGATCATGGACTTGTTGAAGAGCATTTCCAAAGAGCATCTCGTTCTTCTGGTTACCCACGAGAGTAATCTGGTCGACTATTACTGCGACCAGGTCATCGGTCTGAAAGACGGAAGTGTTACGGAGATCCGGGAAAATGAGGACGCCAACGGTTATGTGGGCCGTGATAAAAACGTCGTTTATCTCGGCGAGTACGAGAAGAATGAAACGACGTTGGGACACGTTCGCCTGACTTGCTATGGCGATGATATGCCGGAAGATGTATCCGTGCGGATCGTCAACCGGGACGGCACGCTTTTGCTGATGTGTGACTCTCCGAAGGTGAAACTCGTGGATTCCAACAGTGAGATCTCATTCAGGGAAGGCAGTTTTGAAGAAGAGCAGAAGAAGGCGGAGAAGAAGAATTCGATCCAGATGGATGAATTGCCCCCCTTCGAAGGCAAACATTATGGCAGACTGTTCCACTGGAAGAATGCGACGATCGAAAGTGCGCAGCAGATCCGCGGTCCGAAGTCGAAGGGCAATAAAGCGTTGAAACGTGTCATGGGCTTCTTTGCGGTGATCCTGGTGATGCTCTTTGCCATGGCTGGTAAGGATATCAAGAACTACATCGAAGCTAAAGAGTCGTTCAATCACAATGTATTCATCGTTAGAGGAAGCCTCGAAAACCTGAAGCCGTTGTTCGAAGAGGTGAAGAAAAAAGGCAGCGGGATCGACAGTGTTTTGAACACGTACCACAGCGAGTTCGATGTTGATGTGGATCTGTTTGAAACCTTCCGTTACGAAACGCATTCGTTTTTCGGTTTGGGCTTGGCTTCTCCGATCACTACATTGGGCGTTATGCTTCCGATGGAACTGGCAGAAGATAAGACCGTAGTCTGTGGACGAGGTGTTTCGGAATTGCAGGAAGGCGAGGCTCTGATCTCTTCCTTCATGGCAGATAAGATGCTGAAGAGTTCGAAGATGGGCTTTATTAAGGATGTGTCGGATTTCATTGGCCTGTCCATCGATGGAAAACGGATCGCCGGCATCGTGAAAGCGGATGAGCCGGTAGCTTATATGTTCTTATCGGACATGTACTCTGGAGGAAACTATTATGAGCAGTATGATCCTGCCCGTTACATGAAGGAAGACTTTGAGGTCACGGAACAAAATATGTTCGAAGGGACTGAGGTACAAGTTCACTCGAACGATATCGAAGCTACCCGTGATTTTCTGAACCAGAACTTAAAGGGGAAGGTGGGCGTGCAGATCGTTACCCCTGAGACTCAGATGGATGATGCCGCCGGCGAAGCGCTGGAGTCACTGATGAAGCAAATGGCCATCGTTCTGGTCTTCGTCCTCATGCTCAGCTTCTGTATGCTTATGATCATGCGTAGTTCGGTTATGTCCCGTATCCGCGAGATCGGCGTGTATCGCTGCATCGGTGTTACCCGGAAGAATATGTATTTCCGCTTCATAGTCGAAGGTTTGCTGACCGCGGCATTGTACATCCTTCCGACGTTCCTGATCATGGTGGGCAGTATTCACTGGATCACACATTGCTCCGGTGTTCAGATGGAGATCTTCCTCCCTTGGTGGATCTGCCTGCCGCTTATGATCTTCTTCTTTGTGCTGGCGATCATCTGCGCATTGTTGCCGATCATTTCGCTCTTACGTAAGACACCCGCCCAGATCATGGCGAAGTATGATATTTAAGGATTTGTGATCTCGTTTTTCTCGATCGAGAGGAGATCCGTTCGAATAAGCACAAATAAAGGACCACCCGCAGGGCTGTTTTCGCCATGTGGGTGGTCCTTTTCCTACCTGAGACTTTTATCTGGCGTTACATGTCGTAAATTATCCGGGAGGCTGAGAAACATTACGACATACATGAGTTTGACTTGTCATTTGTCGTAAAGAAGTAGTGCATACCGGAGGTGAACACGACATATTATCATTCGCCGTCCCGTATGTCGTAAATGATGTTTCAGACATGCGCGTTTTACGACATGCAGGAAGTTGCTGTGTTATATGTCGTAAAGCCGGATCGTCCGCCCGAGGTGAATATGATATCTTCCGGTCACCGAGTTTATGGTTCATACTTTGTAGGTGTTATGGTATAATAGTATCGTAGTTATTCAGCGTTTTGAATGCAGTCAAAACAGACGTGAAGATTTGCACCGGTTCGGAAGAGACCGGGTGGATGAGACATAGTAAAAATCGGGAGGAATATTATGAGTAAGAGATCGGAACGAAAGAAGCGCGCGGAAGAACGGAAAAAGGAAGCCAGGAAGAAGATGATACAGGGTGCTGTGATCACGATGGTGTTTGCGGCGGTCATGCTGGTGCTGGGCATCGTTGGCTATGTTTCCAACCGCAACAAGTTTGAAGATTATTCTTCTTCGTCGGACGTGCGCATGGTGGATGCGCAGGTGACGGGTGTCGAGACGAAATCCCGTAAGGATGAATATGGAACGAAGCGTTACTACTATAAGGCCCAGGTCACCTATGTGATCGACGGTACAGAATACAAAGGCGTGAACGAATTCGACGATGCGGTAAAAAAGGGCGACGCGGTCCGCGTAAAGGTTTATAAGGCAAAAGACGGGACTTATAAGATCCCCGCGGTCACAAATGAAACCGCGAGCAAACTCAATAATATCCTGTATATCTGCGTAGCTGCTTTCGGAGCGGTTCTGCTCCTGATCGGACTTTTCGTTCTGATCTCATCCATAAAAGATAAGGGAAAGTCATAAAGACACGGAAGGGCGGAAGATCGGGTTTACGCGCAAAACAGCAAAATCAAGAAAATGCGCGTAAGGGAGCACCACTCGGGAGGATATTCCTACGCGCAAAACAGTGAAAAACAAGAAAATGCGCGTAAGAAACTGGGGGGTTGGAAGACTCGTTCTACGCGCAAAATAGAAAAAAGCAAGAAAATGCGCGTAAGATCAGGCCGCCTGGGAAGGCATTCCTACGCGCAAAACAGTGAAAAGCAAGAAAATGCGCGTAAGGATGCACCACCCGGGAAGATATTCCTACGCGCAAAACAGCCTAAAGCAAGAAAATGCGCGTAAGGGACTGGGGAGCGCGCTCGGATTGACATCCCACCCTGAATCTTGTATAATGATTAGAACTATACGCAGAAAGGAGATGAGCCGATGATCCGCAAGATGCATTCGACTTTTTTATCGGCGGATGGAGTACATAAGCTTCATTTGGTGACGTATCTGCCGAACCCGAAGTACTGCCTGTTCCCGGAGGGAATGGAGGAGACGGACGGCGTCCCGCGTGCCATCCTTCAGATCGCGCACGGTATGACGGAGCACATCGAACGCTACGATGCTTTCGCTAAGTACATGGCGAACCGCGGTATCCTGGTGATCGGGCATGATATGCTGGGTCATGGTATGAGCGTGGAAGACCCCGAAGATCCGGATCAGTACGGCTATTTCGCCCCGAAGGATCCCAACCGGGTCCTGCTCGAGGACATCTACCAGCTGATGCAGGACGTGAAGAAACGCTATCCGACCGTCCCGTACGTGCTGATGGGCCACAGTTTCGGCTCCTTTCTGGCGCGCCAGTTCGTGATGGACTATCCGGGCATGGCGGACGGCGTCATCGTGATGGGCACGGGCATGCCGCCCCGTCCGGCGGTTCGGTTCATGAAGATCCTTTTAGGCATCCTGGGCCGTGTGCAGGGCGATCATCACCACAGCAAACTGGTCACGAAGATGATCTTCGGCCCCTATTCGAAAGCATTTCCCGAGGACGAAACGGGCTACGGTTGGCTGACGAAAGAAAAAAGCATCGTGGATGCTTACGTTGCTGACCCGCGTTGTGGTTTTGTCTTTACGGTCAATGGATATAAGGCCATGTTTGAAGGCATTGGCCGCCTGCAGAAGAAACACAATCTGAAAATGATACAAAAGGAACTGCCCATGCTGTTTATTTCGGGTGAGGATGACCCCGTCGGCAGCAAAGGCCGCGGACCGAAGAAAGTGGTCCGGAAACTGCGGCGCCTGGGCATGAAACATATAACGTTGCGGCTCTTTTTGGGAGACCGCCACGAGGTGCTGAGCGAGCCCGACCGGGAACTGGTCTACTACTATTTGTACCGCTGGATGAAGCGGGAGAACCTGGTGAGCGAGCTGAAGGCGCAGGAGGATTGATATGAGCACAATGAAAGAAAAAACGAGACAGTTGAAACTGGACAGCCCGAAGTTAGCGGCCCTGTCCGAAGACATAAGAAATGCGGCGCTGCTCGCGGTTGCGGACGCGCTGGTGGCAAATAAAGACGCGATCTTCGCGGCGAACCAGAAGGATCTTAAGAAGGCAGAGGAGGATAATCTCGATATGCCTGTGCGCAAGCGCCTGAAGTTCGACCAGGCGAAGCTGGATGGTGTAGTGGACGGCATTCGCCAATTGGTGAACCTGCCCGATCCGCTCGGCAAAAACCTGATGGTGCGCGAGCTCGACGAGGGTCTGACCCTGTACCGCCAGTCCTGCCCGATCGGCGTCATCGGTGTGATCTTCGAGTCCCGCCCCGATGCCCTGGTGCAGATCGCGACGCTGTGCATCAAGAGCGGCAACTGCGCGATCCTGAAGGGCGGCAGTGAGGCGATGAATTCGAACGCCATTCTGTTCGAGACGATCTATAATGCCGCAGTCGCAGCCGGACTTCCGAAGGGCTGCATGACACTGGCGCAGCAGCGCGAGGAGATCCGCGAGCTGCTGGATTGTTACGAGTCAGTGGACCTGCTCATTCCGAGAGGCTCCAACGCATTCGTACAGTACATCATGAATAATACAAAGATACCGGTCATGGGCCACGCCGACGGCATTTGCCACGTATACGTGGATAAGGCTGCTGACCTTCAGAAGGCGATCCGCATCGTTGTGGATTCAAAGACACAGTATGTATCGGTGTGCAATGCGACCGAGACACTTCTCGTGCATCGTGACATCCTGAAGGAGTTCATGCCCGCGCTTTCCGAAGCGCTTCGTAAGAAGAACGTCGAGCTGCGTGCGACGAAAGAAGTCCGCGACGCTTCCGGCGCATTTGCTGACGAGATGCTGGATGCGACCGAGGAGGATTTCTCCACCGAGTATCTGGATTACATTTTGTCGATCAAAGAGGTTTCCTCCGTGGAGGAAGCTATCGACCATATCAACCGCTACGGCTCGCATCACACCGACGCGATCGTGACGGAGGATGCCCAGACGGCGCAGGAGTTCATGCAGCTCGTGGACTCGGCGGGCGTGTTCTGGAACGCTTCAACGCGTTTCTCGGATGGCTACCGCTATGGTTTCGGCGCCGAAGTCGGCATCAGCACCGGCAAACTGCATGCGCGCGGACCTGTCGGCCTCGAAGGACTGGTCACCTACAAATACAAACTGATCGGTGACGGCCACATCGTCGACGACTATTCGACGGGTGTAAAGCAGTTCCACCACAAGGATCTGATCTAAAATAGGATGAGGGAAAATGGATAAGACCATCGCATTGGTCGTGACGGTACGTAACCAGGAGAAGGAGATCCAGCCGTTTTATGAGTGTGTGCTCCGACAGAAGAGGGCTCCGGAGGAGATCTGGTTTGCGGATGCCGAGTCGACCGACGAAAGCAGAGAAATCTTGAAGAAACTGGAAGCATCGGATGACCGTGTGCATGTTGTGCGCACGGAGCATGCGAATCTTTCGCGTGCCCGCAATCTGGTAATGGAGCGGGTGGGCGCCGATCTTCTGGTATTCCCGAGACTCTCGGATCGCCTGGCGCCCGGTTACCTGCGTGACCTGGCACATGTGATGGAACGCGACAGCGATTTCGACATGGTCGCTTCCGGTTATGCGGAGATCACGTCCGGCGGAAAGGTGATCTCGACCTGTAAGGATTTCGGAGGCGTCATCAGCTGGAAGAAGATGCTGGGACACTGTTTTTCGAACCGCGGAATGAAGACCGGCCTGTGGAATAAGATGCTGCGCCGCGACCTGATCGAGCGTGAGCAGCTCAGCTTCTGCGAGGATCTGGAGGACGGCGGCGATGTTCTGTTCCTGACCTGTTACAGCGCGCACGTGCGTAAAGTGCAGATGCTGCCGCAGTGCCTTTACGGTCATGTCTACGATCCTCTGGAGATTCGCGAACGGATACGTGAAGAAAAGCGCCACATCAAAGAGCAGGCGCTTCAGATACACAAACATTATGAGGCGATCCGGAAGATCCGCAGGGAACTGCGCATCCGGAAGGCCCTCCGGGACTGGGAGGCGATGGCGCGGGTCCATGACGTTTTGAAGAAGGCAGACGCTCTCCGTGAGATCCCCGCATTTTCCAGTTATAAAGCACGGAAGGCGCGCCGCCTGTTGTGGGCGACGCAGCGCTCGAAAAAAGAATACAAGGCCGAGCGTAAGGAGGCGATGGCCTGCCTGCACAGCAAGACGATCGCCGTCATGCGCGACCGAAATCTCTCCGGCCTGCACCGCCTGTCCGTCGTAGCGAGCGGCCTGTCCCCGCGACTGGGACTGTGCTTTGCGAAGATGCGCAAAGGGTGGAAGAACGTAAAGAAATCTTAAGAAGTTTTTAAGGGAATATCATTTATTTCTTTGGGATAATATGGTATAGTATGTGATGTAGAACAAAAATATTCCGGTTACAGACCGATGTAAGAGAGGTAGAATATGGAAGAGTTCAGAAACAATAATCAGAATAATCAAAACAATGAAGAATATGAGCCCTATGATAGCTGGGGCACTATTGAAACTGCTGTGAATGTAGGATCCGCAGCAAAGCCTGCTTTCGGCACGGCCGGCAGAGGCTATACGGAAGTTTTTTATGGCGAGGGCGTCGAGGATCGCCAGTATCTGCTGACCATCATCGGCTGCCTGTTCTGGGGTTTCTTAGTAAACCTGCTGATGTGCGTTACTCTGGGTAAGTCTTTAGCCCAGTCCTCAGATGGATCTTTCCTGGCTTTAGTGGTTCCGCTCCAGATCGTCAGCTGTTTCATGAATGCATTTTCCAAGAAAGCGATCACCAAGTTTATCGCATATAACATGCTGGTCGTTCCGATGGGCCTTGAGATCGCGTTCGTTGTTGGCGTGATGACTGCTGTAGGCTTGATGGATGCAGTGCTTATGGCACTCATCGGTACTCTGATCATCGGTGCGGTAATGTTTGCTATGGCATATTTTAAGCCGGAAGTTTTCCTTTCTCTCGGAAGAACACTTCTTGTAGTTACCATCGCAGCGATCCCCGCAGCACTTCTCATTGCGATCTTCGCTCCGGCAGCTTATATCACGATGGATATCGTTTTCACCTTGATCTTTGCTTTGTGGCTTGGATTTGATATCAGCAGAGCTATGGCACAGCCGAAGTCGGTGGCAAATGCGATCACATCTGCATTTGATGTATACTATGATCTGGCGTACATTTTCCTGCGCCTGCTGCTGCTCATGGCGAAGAATTCTTCGAAAAGATAATGAACTAAGACCGGTTTGACGGTTGTATACAGAAAACGCACCCCCTAAACCGGAGGTGCGTTTTTTGCTAAATAGACTTCATGAGAAAAGAAAAACCCCCGCGGGTCTGGCTTTATGCCGGGTCCGCGGGGGCTTTGCGTATTATATAAACAACTGTAGTAAGTATACCACGATGCATGAGAGGGAAGCCACGATGAAGAGGTTTCCTGTCAGCCATGCGGTGATGATGCCGACGACCATAGCGACTAGGCCGGGGATGATGTTTCCTTCGACCACGTAGAGGATCGCGGGAAATGTCATGACGGAGAGCGTCACGTAAGGTACGTAGAATAAGAACGAACGGATGAACCGGTTCTTTATCGGCTTGCGGATCAACGTCAGCGGCAGGGCACGGATCGCGTAGGTCACGAGCGCGATGACGGTGATGTAAAGATAGATATTATGCTTCATCCGCGTCACCTCCTTGTGAGGAGTCTGCTGCGGCAGCTTCGCCCGGCTGTTTCTCATCCGGGATCGGGAAGAACCAGGCCGCGAGGGCGGAGATCACAACGGTCAGCAGGATGGTGCGGGTGCCGACGGAGATCTTCGAGATCAGCGGCAGGAGGGAGCAAGCGAGGCTCGCGCCCATCGAGACGGTGCAGATGCCGATGATAACGCGGCTTTTCTTCGCTGCGGGCACGATGATGGCCAGAAACATGCCGTATAAGCCCACAGAAAGCGCATTTACGAGGTTTTGGGGCAGCAGGTTACCGAATATAACACCGAGGCCCGTACCGGCCGCCCAGAGCGACAGGGCGACGAGCATCATGCCATAGTAGAACGGCGGTTCGACCGGCGTCTGCCGCGACATCGACACGCCGAAGAGTTCATCGGTAACACCGAAACTCATGACCAGACGGTGCGGCAGCGTGACACGCTTCGAGAGCTTCTGGCTCAGCGAGCACGACATCAGGAGGTAGCGCGCATTGGCCACGAGGACCATGAGCGCGATCTCGATGTAGGCCGCCTGTTCCGCGATCAGGGAAAATGCGACATATTCGCCGGCAGATGCGTTCAGCAGCATGCTCGTGAGCGTGGCCTGAAACGCCGACAGCCCGGCGTTGCGCGCGTGGATGCCCAGGGAGAACGATACGGCGAAATATCCCAGACCGATCGGGATGCCCAGCCGCATGCCGCGAAACAACTCCGCGCGCGGATCATATTTGGAACTATTCATGGTAATACCTTTCTGAAACATCCCGAGGTGAGCGGCGGGAGGCTTTTTTCCTCCGGCTTACATAAGTTCTGCTCGAAATGTATATGCATTTTATCACAAAAACAGAGGGGTGGCAATACTTGTGAAATACTTGTCAATTAATGCCGTTTCGGGTATAATAGAACACGGGATTGATGAGCGCGGATCCGTTCGTAACGAGCGCCGCGCGGCACAAAAGATCTTAAGAAACCGATAGGATACAAGAGGGCACAGCGGTGAAGCAAAAACTGGCGGGCAATTATATGATGTTTACGGCATATCAGTTCTTCATACTGTTGGTGCCGCTTATTTCCATGCCCTATGTGGCGCGTGTGCTGGGACCGGAGAGTAACGGAACCTACAGCTTCCTCGAGTCGACCGTGATGTACTTTACGCTGGCGGCTTCCTGCGGCAGCGCCGTGTACGGCCAGCGCGAGATCGCCTATCTGGATAATAAAGCCGACCGCACCCGCGTCTTCACCGAGATCTTCCTGATCCGCCTGATCATGACGCTGATCAGTTTCGGCATCTTCTTCTTCGTTTTCGGCCTGCAGGAGAGGTACGGTTCCCTGTATCTGCTCTTTTCGTTCAACATATTGACCGTGATCTTCGACATATCCTGGTTCTACCAAGGTATGGAAGAATTCACGCGTGTCGTAGTCCAGTGTACGCTCATCCGTCTGGTCGCCCTGGTGTGTATCTTCCTGTTTGTGAAATCGCCGGACGACCTGCCGATCTACATCCTGTGTCAGAGTATCCCGAACCTCGTCGGCGCGTTTTCACTCTGGCCCGGCGTGCATCGGAAGATGACGAAGATCTCCTTCAAAAACCTGCAACTGAAGAAGCACATGCTTCCGATCCTGTTGCTCTTCCTCCCGCAGATCTCCTCCGAGATCTTCGGCATGCTCGATAAGACCATGATCGAGGTCCTGACGCACCAGGCGGAACTGAACGCTTACTATCAATATTCGCAGAAGATCGTAAAGATCATTCTGATCGGCATCACATCGCTCGGCATCGTCATGATCCCGTCCATGTCGGCCGCCTTCGCACGAAAGGCCTACGACGAGATCCGCAAACGCATGGAAGACATCTTCCGTTTCGCGTTCTTCCTGGGATGCCCGCTGATGTTCGGCCTCCTCTCCGTCGCGGATGTTTTCATCCCGCTGTTCTTCGGGGATAAGTACCTGCCGGCCATCGAGCTCGCCTGCTTCCTGGCTCCGACCGTCATTCTGGTCAGCTGCAGCAACGTCCTCGGCGTGCAGTACCTTCTGCCTTCCCGCCAGCAAGGCGTCTTCACCCTGTCGCTGGTTCTGGGCATTATCGTCAACATTGTGGGCAATGCACTTCTGGTCCCGCATTTTGCGGCTCTCGGTACAGTCTATGCGACCGTCGCCGCCGAATTTACCGTAACATTGACCCAGTCGATCGCCGTGCGGAAACAACTGCCCATCGGTAAGATGTACCGCTCCGGCGCCGTTTACCTGATATCGGGCGCCGCGATGGCCGTCATCACCTACATGGTCGGTTCCCTCATCCCGGGACGCGCCCTCTCCTTCGCGATCCGCGTTGTGATCGCTGTGATCACCTACACCATCGCCATGATCCTGGCACACGACCCCATGTTTACACGCATGGTTGACATCATAAAGACAAAAGTACTCAGAAAAGGAAGATAAGATGGACCGCAAGAATATTTCCAAGGCAGTCATTCAGCGTCTGCCCCGTTACTATCGTTACCTCGGAGAACTGCTGGAGGAGCAGACCTTGCGTATCTCCTCGCAGGAACTGTCCGAGCGTATGCACGTGACATCCTCGCAGATCCGTCAGGATTTAAATCAGTTTGGAGGCTTCGGCCAGCAGGGCTACGGCTACAACGTGGAAGTCCTGTACCACGAGATCGGTAAGATCCTCGGTATCGACCGCAAGCATAATATGATCGTGGTCGGCGCGGGTAACCTGGCGCAGGCCATCGCAAACTATACGAACTTCGAACGCCGCGGCTTCGTGATCCGCGCGCTGTTCGACCGCGACCCGAAACTCATTGGCCGGACGTTCCGTGATATCCCGGTCTATCCGATGGAGCAGCTCGAAACGTTCATCCGGGAAAATGACATCCACATGGCTGCGATCTGCATCCCGAAGGGAAGCGCGATCCCGGTGGCGGAGCGCCTCGTATCCTGCGGCGTGAAGGCGATCTGGAATTTCGCCCACACGGACCTGAACGTGCCCGAGGACGTCGTCGTGGAAAATGTACACCTTTCCGAGAGCCTGATGCGTCTGTCTTACCGTCTGGCGCAGAGCGATCAGAAAGACCGGTAGAGAAAGGAATGTATGGAGAGAGTATACAGCAGCGCCGGAATGAAGCGCATCGATGAATATACGATAAACCAAGGCTTCCGTAGCGCCAGAGAGTTGATGGAGGCAGCGGCAGCGCGTGTGTTCGACGTGGTTTGGCGCCACATCGAGACCGATTTATCCTGGCAGAATATCGAAGAGGAAGAAGATAAACCGTTTTGTGTCGGCGTGATCGCCGGCGTGGGGAACAATGGCGGCGACGGCATCGCTGTGGTGCGTAAGCTCCTGCAGCGTTCGCAGGATTATCCGAAACTGACTATCAAACTGCTCGTTTGCGGCGATACCGCCGAGGAGAACAACCGCACGACGTACGCGTGGAGGGAGCAGTGGGACCTGCTGCAGGAAGAAGGCAGACGCGGCGAAGGCGCCATGACGGCGAAACTGGATTACCGCCACATTCTTCCCGAGTGGGAATATACAGATGATGAATTAAATGATGAGCTGAGCGGCTGCAGTATCCTGGTGGATGCGTTATTCGGGATCGGCCTGTCGAGGCCGGTGACCGGCGTGTTCGCGCAGGTGATCCGGGCAGCGGCCGGCTTAAACGTTCCGGTGATCGCGGTGGACATGCCGAGCGGCGTTTCCACGGACAGCGGCGCGGTTTTGGGAGAAGCATTGCCCGCGACGACTACGGTGACCTTCGGGTACCGCAAGCGCGGCCAGATCCTGCTTCCCGGACGCGACCTCTGCGGCGAGCTCATCGTGGCTGACATCGGCTTTGCAAGCGACGCGCCCACGGTCGCCCTGTCCGACCCGTTTTCGGGATCGGATATCATCCGCGTGGAGCGGCCGGAGATACCGAAGCCGACCTACGTTTGGAATGCGGACGATGTAGCGGCGGTGCTGCCGAAGCGCCCCGCCTACTCACATAAAGGAACCTTCGGAACGACGGCCTTCGTTGCGGGAAGCCGCGGAATGGCAGGCGCAGCGATGATCGGCGCCATGGCGGCGTATCGCGGCGGAGCCGGTCTGGTCATGGTGCTCAGCGATGCGGAGAACCGCCTGATCCTGCAGACGGGCGTGCCGGAAGCGATCTTCCTGCCCTGGCAGTCGGCGAGCAGCCTGGACCGCCTGCGCAGTCTGGATCCGAAGCGGAGCGCTCTCGTGATCGGACCGGGTCTCGGTTCGAATGCGGAGGGAAAACAGGTCCTGCAGGGCCTGCTGAAAGCATTGAATGAAACACCGGGCCTGCCGCTCGTGATTGACGCGGATGGCCTGAACCTGATAGCGAAGCACGACTCGCTCGACAAACTGGTGCGCGACTACACTGCGGCCGGCGGCCCCGTGATCCTGACGCCCCATGTCGGTGAGATGGTGCGCCTGCTTTCGCGGCACGAGGCGTGGAGCGACGCGCAGAAGGTGCGCACGCAGTTGCCTGCGGCTGCCCAGGCGGTCGCGCAATACTACAACGCGGTCTGCGTGGCAAAGGATGCCTCTACCGTGATCGCGATGCCGGATGGCGAACTGGTCGTAAATCCCACCGGATGCGCGGCATTGGCCGTGGCCGGGAGCGGGGATGCACTCGCCGGACTGATCGGAAGTCTGCTGGGACAGGGCCTTCGTGCATCGGATGCCGCTGTAGCCGGCGTCTGGATCCACGGACGCGCGGGCGAAGAAGCTGCCCGCCGCATCGGAACACGGTCCTGCATGGCCCGCGACATCGTGGAAGGCATCGCAAATGTATATCGTGTTGACTTTTCCGAAATGTAATGTTATAGTAGAAACGCTGTGGTTTTTTCACTATATATTTTTCAGGTGGGCTGGAAGTCCATGACGAAGGTATACAAGGAAGGTTTGCTCCGCAAACCTTATAGGCTCGAAATAATTCTGAATACTTCGGCTGTCGCCTTGCATTCAGAGGATTATTTCTCACATTCTTGTACTCCTTAGCATGAGAAGACATCCTGCTCATGCTAAGGAGTACAAGAATATGGACGACGGCGCGCTATGGTGCGTAATCATCAGTTTTGCTTTGACAATCTTATCGGCAGTGTTCATCGGATTTCTCACGGCAGTCACGCAGGCTGTGGCAGGGGAGGATCCCAAGGAGGCTTCAGAACGTGAAGAGAAGGGTATGGACGTGTTCAATGAACGGATCCGCGACCGCTTCGGCTCCACCGGCATCTATTTCGCCTCGTTGTGCCTGACGATCGTTGCCTGCGGGTTCGGCCTGTCCTACTGCGCGTACTATCTGTCCGGAGTGATCCCCGGGCACGAATACATCGCAGTCAGGATCGTATTTCTCCTGTTATATGCGGTGCTGGTCTGCGCGTTCGGCGTTTTGATCCCGATGCGCATGGCCCAGAAGGCGCCCGAGTCCTGGGTCCGCAAGACCTGGCACGTCGTGGTCGCGATCAGCATGATCTTCGTTCCCTTTGCCTGGGCGGCACGCATGCTGGCCCGTGGTGTGGTCCGCATTTTCCGTGTGAACTATGACGCGGAGGAAGACTCCGTGACGGAGCAGGGCATCATCACCATGGTCAATGAAGGCGCCGAGCAGGGCGTCCTCGAGGACGATGAAGCGGAGATGATCACGAATATCTTCGAATACGGAGATAAGGAGGCCGCCGATGTTATGACGCACCGCGGCTCGATCAAGTATTTAAGCCGCGACTGCACGCTGGAACAGGCGCTGCACGAGCTGGCGACCGCGAAGAACACCCGTTATCCGGTCTGCGGCGCGGACATCGATGAGATCATCGGTATCCTGCACATGCGGGAAGCGCTCGAGGCTATGGAAGATAAGGGAAATCTGCAGAAGAAGCTCTGCGAGATCGATGGGCTGCTGCAGAAACCGGTCTATGTTGCGGAAACGAAAAACATAGACGATCTGCTTCGCGAGATGCAGAAAAACAAAAACCATATGGTCATCGTTCTGGACGAATACGGACAGACGAGCGGCCTGATCACGATGGAAGATATCCTCGAGGAGATCGTCGGAAATATCATGGATGAGTACGACGAGGACGAGGAGACCATCACTGAAAAAGAAGACGGAAGCTTCGACATTCCGGGCCTGACTCCCTTCGACGAGGCGGCGCAGCTGCTCTCGATCGACCGCGACGAAGAGGCCGAAGAAGTCGAAACATTAAACGGATACATCTTAAACCGGCTCGACCACATTCCTTCGGATCAGGAGCATCCGACGCTGGAGGCAGACGGGTGGCGGTTTGAAGCATTTGAGATCCATAAGGGCGTCATCGGCCGCGTACACGTGACCAAACTGCCCGAAGAAGAAAAGACCGAAGACTAGGAGGACCATATGTCAGGACATTCAAAATTTGCAAATATCAAGCATAAGAAAGAGAAGAACGATGCCGCGAAGGGTAAGATCTTCACTCGTATCGGCCGTGAGATCGCCGTTGCCGTAAAGGAAGGCGGCGCAGATCCGAATAACAACAGCCGTCTGCGCGATGTCATCGCAAAGGCGAAGGCAAACAACATGCCGAACGATACGATCGACCGCAGCATCAAGAAGGCAGCGGGCGATGCGAACGCTGCAAACTACGAAGCGATCACCTACGAAGGCTACGGTCCCTCCGGCACCGCGATCATCGTTGAGACATTGACCGACAACAAAAACCGTACCGTGGGCAATGTCCGCAATGCGTTCACGAAGGGCGGCGGCAGCGTCGGAACCTCCGGCTGCGTATCCTTCATGTTCGATAAGAAGGGTCAGATCATCATCGATAAGGAAGAGTGCGACCGCGACGTCGACGACCTGATGATGCTCGCGCTCGATGCAGGCGCAGAGGATTTCACGGACGACGAGGATTGCTACGAAGTTCTGACCGCTCCGGACGATTTTTCCGCAGTGCGCGAGGCGCTCGAGGCAGAGGGTATCCCGATGGTCAGCGCGGACGTTACCATGATCCCGCAGACCACCGTTGAGCTTACCTCCGAAGAGGATATCAAGAAGATGAACCGCATCCTGGATCTCCTGGATGAGGATGATGACGTACAGGAAGTTTATCACAACTGGGACGAATAATATGACACAGGTAAAACTGAAGAAAGGTGAGGGACGTACGGTTAATGCCGGCGGCCTCTGGGTCTATGACAACGAGATCGACGCGGTGCTGCCGGGCAGCGACGGGCGCATGCCCGAGCCGGGTGATCCGGTCCGTGTCCTCGCCTTCAACGAATATCCTTTGGGCGTCGGATTTTATAATCCTGCGTCCAAAATTCGCATTCGGCTCCTTTCGCGGGACGCCGATGCCGACATCACATCGGACGCGTTTTTCGCCGTGCGCGTACACAACGCGGTGGAATACCGCAGACACATCATGGACGACCTCGGAAGCTGCCGCCTGATCTTCGGTGAGGCGGACTACCTTCCCGGACTTACGGTGGATAAATTCTCCGACTGTCTGGTCGTTCAGTCGTTGTTCCTCGGAACGGACCGCTATAAGGAGAAGATCATCGACCTGCTGAAGCGTGAACTGGCCGGCCTGGGCATTCCGATCCGCGGCGTTTTCGAACGCAGCGACGCGAAGGTGCGCCTGCAGGAGGGCATGGAACTCACCACCGGCTTTATCGGCGAGCCCTTCGATACGGTCGTGACCATCGAGGAAAATGGAGTGAAGTACCGCGTGGATGTGGCGGAAGGCCAGAAGACCGGTTTCTTCCTG
>JAFYZH010000019.1 GCA_017548765.1 Lachnospiraceae bacterium
ATCCAGCGTCTGCGGTATGAGTTTCTGGCCGCCGAAGCCCGGCTCGACCGTCATTACGAGCACCATGTCCAGCATGGGCAGGTACGGAAAGATCTCCTCTACGGGCGTTCCCGGCTTCACAGAGATGCCGGCTTTTACCCCTTGAGAACGGATCGCTGCAAGTGTCTGTTTCACATCGCTGCAGGCCTCCGCGTGGATGGTGATGATGTCCGCGCCGCTCTTCGCAAAACGCTCCACATAGCGAATCGGTTCCTCGATCATGAGATGTACGTCAAACACGATATCGTCAAACGATTTCCTTAAGGACGAAATGACGGGAAAACCGATGGAAATACTGGGGACGAAGGCTCCGTCCATAACATCGATGTGCAGATACTTCGCTCCCTTTTCTTTTGCCTGGCGGATCTGGTCGCCGAGTATCGCATAATCGGCAGCCAATATGGAAGGTGACAGGATATCCATCGCAAGTCTCGCTTTCTAGTACTTTTTATTTCGTTTCAGTTCTTCGTAGATCAAAACATAATTCTCATAACGCTCGGGGGCAATGTCTCCCCGCGCCGCCGCTTCTTTCACTTTGCAGTCGCGCTCCTTCACATGCATGCATCCGGGAAAGCGGCAACCGCTCTCAAACGGCTCAAATTCGGGATAATAATCGCGTAAGCTCTCACACTCCGTCTCCTCGAGGAAAAGGCTGGAAAAGCCCGGTGTATCGCACAGATACGTGTCTTCTGCAATACGCATAAGCTCACTGTGGCGCGTCGTATGCTTTCCGCGGGAGATCTTCTCCGAGAGGCTTCCGGTCTGCGACTTCGCCTCGGGAAATACCGCATTTACGAAGGAAGACTTTCCGACGCCGGAAGGTCCGGCGAGCGCTGTCGTCTTACCCTGGAGGCGTTCTGCCGCCTCGCGGATCCCGTAGCCCGTAATCGCACTCATGAAGAGCACTTCACACCCGCTGTTCTCGTAGATCCTGCGGCAGTGTTCCATCGCTGTTTCGTCGATCAGTTCACACTTATTAAAGCACAACAGGATCGGCACTTCGCGCATCTTCAGGGAGATCAGGAAACGGTCTACCAGATTGTAGTTCGGCTCGGGCTTCGTGCAGGCCATGACGAGCATCGCCTGGTCTACATTTGCCACGGTGGGACGTAAAAGCAGATTCGTACGCGGCAGTATCTTCACGATGCTGGCGCGGTCGGGCTTTCCGTCCGCCGTATCCTCTTCGATCTCTACACGATCTCCGATCGCGGGTTTGATCTTCTGGTATCGAAACAAACCTCGCGCCGTGCAAGTATATAATTTGTCGTCTTTTTCGTCATTCGGCGCGACCAGGTATAACCCGCCCACGCCCTTAATGATCCTGCCCTGCATAGATCAGGCTTCTTTGGAAGCAGCCGCGGTCTCCGGAGTTTCCTCCTTCGGGGGCTTCGTAGGTGCCTCGGTCGGTGCCTGTGTGGGCGCCTGTGTCGGTGCCTGTGTAGTCACCGGCGGCTTTGTAGGCGCTTGTGTAGGCGGATCCGTCGGTGCCTCGGTCGGCGGATCGGTCGGTGCCTGTGTAGGCGGATCCGTAGGCGCCTGTGTCGGAGGCTCTGTAGGCGGCTCTGTCGGCGGCATCTTCGCTACAACAAGCGAGATCGTCGTCGTATAAGGAACCTCTACGCCACCGCGGTAGTTCGCGGAATAAACATAGCCTTCCATGACTTCGTTTGTCTCTTTTTCGGAAACTTCCACCTTCAGATTCAAGGCTTCAAGTTCTTTCTTGACATCGTCGAGTTTACGTCCGATCAGGGTGTCCGGAAGTTTAACCAAAGCGACACCATCACTGATGACAACTTCGATCTCGGTGTCGAACTTCACCTTGCGGCCTTCTTTTACAGACTGGGAAATGATCTTACCCTTCTCGACGTCGTCGCTGTATTCATAGGTAGCGCCTCTGAGTTTCAGATGCATCTCGACTAAGATCTTCTGGGCTTCGTCGCGCGTCTTTCCGGAGAGATCCGGCATCTCGACATACTCGCTGCCCTTGCTGACCTTAACATTGATCTTCGTTCCGGCCGTGATCTTTTCATTGACCGGGATGGACTGATCGACAACCAGTCCTTCGCTGTAATACTCGTTATATTCTTCGGTAACTTCACCGAGTACCATCTGGTTCTCCGACAGGAATTCATCCAATGTCTCGATGTTCTTTCCGATCAGGGACGGGCAATAAAACTCGTCGATCTTCTCGCCGGAACTGATGTATACGGTGATGCGGTCGCCCGCTTTCAGCTTACCGCCGCTGCTCGGTGCGGTCTGGATGACTGCACCCTTTGCATATTTATCGCTGGTCTCGTAGATCGGGCTGACCTCCAGGCCGAGTGCCTTCAGCGTCTTGATAACATCGACCTCGTCCTCGCCGACTAAGTTCGACGGAACTACGACCATCGAACTTCCCTTACTGATGGTCAGGTGGACCGTGCTGTGTTTATCGACGATGGAATCCGCCTTAAAACTTTGCGCGATGACTACACCCTTATCGTAGGTCTCACTGTATTCTTCTTTTGAATGCTGGTATCCGAGGTTCTTCGACTTCAGAAGCTTATCCGCTTCGTCTGCCTTCATTCCGACTACGTTCGGCATACGAACCTGGTCAGAGGCCAATGTGGTCTCTCTTGCGGTCGTTGCTTCGGCCGATGTACGGGGCGGCGCGGTCGTCTCTACCGTAGGTGTATCCTTCTTGCCGAACCAGTTCATGGTCTTCGCCAGGAAGTAGAATGCCACGCACAAAATGAGTACAGACAGGATGATACCGAGGATCAGGATCAACTTGTCGAAGAATGCTCCGTTATCTTCATCGTCATCTTCGTCGTCCTCTTCCGGAATAGAGATAACGTCGTTTCCTTTCGCCGCTCCGGCAACCGGTTTCTCAGGCGTCTCCTCTGTCTCGGTGTCGTTGATAACGATGCTGGTATTTTTCATCTGCTTGATCTGCATGAGATCATTGTCCGACATGATAACGGTCGGGCTCGTCTCATCCTCGACCGCCTGACCGGGGATCGTAACAAAATCCTCATCCGGCATCAGGAGGGCCTTACGCAGGTCCGTGATCAGTTCGGTCACGGAGTTATAACGACGCTCGGGTTTCTTCTGCGTCGCCTTCAAAATGATCTTCTCGAGGCTGATGGGGATCAGCGGATCCAGCTGTCTCGGCGGGATCATCTCGTTGTTGAGATGCGCCAGGGCGATGGATACCGTCGAATCGCCGTCGAACGGCACCTTACCGGTCAGCATCTCATAGAGAGAGATACCCAGTGAATAAATATCACTGCGTTCGTCAGAATAGCCGCCGCGTGCCTGCTCAGGTGAAAAATAGTAGACCGAGCCTACGGCGTCGGAATTAATGGTATTCGAAGAAGCCGCCTTCGCGATACCGAAGTCGGTCACTTTAACCTTACCTTCTTTGGAGATAATGACGTTTTGCGGCTTGATATCACGGTGTACGATGTGACGCTCATGCGCCGCGCCAATGCCCTGCACGATCTGGATCGTGATGCCGATCGCCTCGCGGATCTCCAGCTTACCCTTCTTCTGGATGTACTCCTTCAGGGTAATACCTTCTACGAGTTCCATAACGATATAGTGCAGCTCGCCTTCGTCGCCGACGTCGAAGATACTAACGACATTCGGGTGCGATAAGCCTGCAGCCGCCTGTGCCTCTGCCTTAAAGCGGGCGACGAAGTTCTCGTCATCACAGAATTCCTTTTTGAGGACTTTGATAGCGACCAAACGGTTGAGCTTATGACATTTGGCTTTATAAACCTCCGCCATACCGCCGACGCCGATCTGTTCCAATATCTCATATCGGTCGCCTAAAAACATACCCTCTTTTAACATTCAACTCACCTCTTAAATCTCAGGGTCGATAATGACCACGCTTATGTTATCCTGTCCGCCGTTGCGGTTCGCAGCCTCGATCAGCTGTTCACACTTCGAACGAAGCGATATCTCCCGGGATAGTATCTGGAAGATCTCCTCGTCGCTGACCATGTTAGTCAGTCCGTCGGAACACAGGATCACCTGATTGCCATGCGACAGTTCGATCTCAAAATAGTCGACCGTTACGCCCGAAGGGCTTCCGATGGCACGGGTAATGATATTCTTTCTTAATCGGTATTCATCCGAGTCTCGCGTCATCTTACCCATGGAGACCATCTCTTCAACGTAGGAATGGTCACGGGTGATCTGACACATTTCGTGGCTGGCGACGTAGAGACGGCTGTCTCCGACATTTGCCACATATAATACATTATCCTCGATGGTGGCCAGGACCAGGGTGGTTCCCATGCCCCACATCTCGAGGTTCTCATCCGCCTGGCGTACCAGCATGCGGTTTACCTGGTGGATGCTTGTATCTATCTTGGAGATCAGGAAGGGGTTTGTCGAGCTTTCCAGCAAACGCACGATGTTTTCGATCGTATACCGCGACGCAAAGTCACCGGCGTTATGTCCGCCCATGCCGTCTGCAACGATATACAGGTTCTTTAGTGAACCTACCGACGAATCGGAACAATAAAACATGTCCTGGTTCATGGAACGTGCCTTTCCGACATCGGTCATGCCGAAGGAACGCATACAAACCACCTCCTCCCTTATGCAGATCCCAAACGGATCTGACGTATTTTCCTTATCTCTTCTTGTATCGCTTCCGACTATTCTCCTACCGCGTCGGAGGGCGATTTTTTCTCGGAATAACGACGTCTCAACTGCCCGCAGGCACCATCGATATCCCGTCCCATTTCTCTTCTAATAGTAGCATTTATTTGAAATTTTTCAAGTTTTTTTTGAAATGCATATACAGCATTCAGGTCCGTGGAAGCGAAGTTTCGCTCCTTTATCGGATTGACCGGTATGAGGTTTACATGGGCATGATCGAAGTACCGGTTGAGCAACCTTCCGAGCCGCTCGGCGTACTCCGGAGAGTCATTTTCCCCGCGTACCAGACTGTATTCAAATGTGATCCGACGCTTGTTTTCGTCGAAGTATTCTCTGCATGCGGTGAGCAACTGGTCCAGGCTGTAGACCCGTGCGACCGGCATCAAAGCCTTACGCTTTTCATCATCCGCTGCATGCAGGGAAATGGCCAATGTGATCTGCAGGTTTTCGTCTTTCAACTGGCGGATCTTCGGGACCAGGCCACAGGTCGATACCGTGATGTTCCGCTGGCTGATGTGCTCGCCGTTCTCATCCGAGATACGACGCACAAAAGCGACGACATTGTCGTAGTTATCCATCGGTTCTCCGCATCCCATGAGCACCAGATTGCTGACGCGTTCCTTCGTCTGGCGGATGATGGCGTAGACCTGGCCCAGCATCTCACCGACCGTGAGGTTTCGCTCCAGTCCGTCCAGGGTCGATGCGCAGAATACGCAGCCCATGCGGCAACCGACTTGCGTGGAGATGCACACCGAGATGCCGTGATGATAGATCATGCGGACACTCTCGATCAGGTTTCCGTCCGGCAGGGCGAACAGGTATTTGCGCGTTCCGTCGAGTGCACTCTCCTGATACGTGACGAGGCGGATCGGGTCGACGATGTAGCGCTCCGCCAGTTTCTCCTTCATCTTCGCCGGAAGGTTCGTCATCTCTTCGAAAGATGAGGCTTTGCTTACATGTAACCAGCGGTAGAGCTGATCCGCACGAAACTTCGGTTCTCCCAGTTCTTCGACGAGACTGCGGATCTCATCGAGACTCAGGGACAATATATCCGGTTTCATTCCAAAAGCCTCCTTCTTTCTTACTGCCGGAAATCCGGCTTATCCCCTGCTGCGATTTGATTCTAGCAAGAGAATATGGGAAAATCAACATTTCCGGCGAAAACATAACACGGCTGTAACAAACTTTAACAGTATTGAAACAGGATTTCATACTTTCGTAACAGAATGTAATACATTTGTCAAAAAGAGCGGTTTTTCTTCAGCCTGCACAGGTAGAAGCCCTCTCCCGGATATTCGCCCGGAAGTAAGGTGATCCCGTAGGGATCGGGGAAACCGCCGTACCCGCAACCGCTGAGCGCTTCGTAGAGTTCCTGCGCTGCCGAGGGGTCGGGACTGAACGGGAAACGTTCGCAAAAGTGCTGCATCCGGGCGACATTTTCCGCCGGATTTAAGGTGCAGGTGCTGTAGAGCAATGTACCGCCGGGCTTCACGTAGGAAGCCGCCTGCCTAAGGATCTCACTCTGGAGTTTTACCAGATCTTCGAGGTCCTGCGGCTTTAATCGGTAACGGATATCGGGCTTGTTTCCCAACATCCCGAGGCCGGAACACGGCACATCCGCGATCACGACATC